>JBHIDN010000024.1:0-9792 GCA_046760125.1 Anaerolineae bacterium | reverse complement strand
AAGAGCAACCTCTCCGAGAACTCATCAGAACTCAAGCCCGTCCGGGCGATGGAAGGGAAGGCGTAGAAAGCCCCCCGGGGCTCGAAGCAGGAGAGGCCGAGGTCGTTGAGCCCTTTCACTATCACTCGGCGTCTCTTATCGTACTCTTGGACCATCGCTTGCACCGCCTCTTCGCCGTTTCTGAGGGCCTCGAGGGCCGCTACTTGGGCCGTTGTAGGGGCACACATGATAGCGTATTGGTGGAGTTTCCTTATAGCACCGATGATCTCACCGTTCCCAGCCACGTATCCGATCCGCCATCCGGTCATAGCGTAGGCTTTGGAGAACCCTCCCAAGAGCACCGTCCGGTCCCTCATCCCCGGCAGGGAGGCAAAACAGGTATGCTCGAGGCCATAAACCAGCCGGTCATAGATCTCGTCGGAGAAGACAACTAAACCGTGCTCTTCCGCTATCTTGGCCATCTCGATGAGGAGGTCCCTGGGCATGACCGCCCCGGTAGGGTTGTTGGGATAGCCGATGAGCAGCCCCTTGGTACGGGGGGTGATGGCAGCCTCGATCTCTTGGGGCACGATCTGGAAGCCGTCCTCGCATCTGGTCTCCAACACCACCGGGACACCCCCGGCGAAGATGATCCCCGGCTTGTAGGAGACGAAGCAGGGCTCCGGAACGATCACCTCATCGCCGGGATCGACCAAGGCCAAGAGGGAGATATGCAGAGCCTCAGAGACCCCTACGGTGATCAAGATCTCCGTCTCTGGGTCGTATTCTACCCCATATCGCTTAGCCAGGTGTTCGGCCAACTCCTCCCTTAACTCCAACATCCCGGAGTTGGAACTGTAGTGGGTCTCTCCCCGTTCCAGGGAACGGATCCCCGCTCGGCGGATCTGATCCGGGGTGACGAAGTCTGGCTCCCCTACTCCCAAGGATATGACCTCTTCCATGGCGGCGATGATATCGAAGAACTTCCTGATACCCGAAGGTGGAACCCGCTGCGCCCTTTCAGCGATGAAACCCCTCACTTCACTTTGAGATACCACTCATCTGCCTCCCGAGAATAAACCAGATGAAACTGTTCTCCCGCCGAGGTCCGCACCTGGAAATGGAAACCTTCGGGCGTTATCCACTCTCCCTCTATGGCCTCTATTATCTGCTCTTCGCCTTGCCAGACGAAGGAGGTCGGCCGCTCTGGGTACTTCCTCCCCGCATAACAGGTGACTTGGGCTAACCTCTCCATAGGCAGCGTTTATCCAAGATCTACTCTGGACGAAGCGGCTACGTCGAGGCGCTTGAAATTCCCTTTCACCTGAGCGTGGGCGCCGATGAGGGAACCCTCAAGCATAGCCTCCTCTATATGGGCCCCCTCGTCGATGATCGAATCTTTGACCATGGAATCGATGATCATGCTACCTTCGGCCGCGGAAACATACGGTCCCACGACGGAACCCCGGATGGTAACGCCCTCTGCGATGCAGACCGGCGGGATGATAACGGAGTTCTCCGCCTCTACCTCCCCTGTCCCGCCCTTCTCCAGAAGATAGCGATTAGTGGCCAGAAGGGTCTCTGGTTTCCCGCAATCCTGCCACACATCCACGGTCACGGCCTCCAGTTTGGCCCCCCGATCCACCATCAACTGGAAAGCATCGGCGGCGTAATATTCGCCTTTAGTTTGGATACCTTCCTTCAGGAGGGTCTCGACGCATCCCATAAGCAATGACCAGTTCACCACGTAGTAGATCCCCACCAAGGCCAGGTTAGAGACCGGCTCCTCTGGCTTCTCGATGAATCTGATGACCCTGTCACCTTCCAGGAGAGCGATGCCGAAACGCCGGGGGTCATCCACCTCCTTAACAAAGACCAACCCGTCAGAGGCAACCTCATCGATGCGGGTGAGATCCGCTTCGAAGATAGTATCTACGAAGATCATCAAGAAGGGGCTATCGATATACTCCCTGGCCAGATGGAGGGCGTGGGCTTGGCCCAAAGGCTCAGCCTGCAAGACATAACGGGCGGGGAAGTCATAGTTGGCCTCTACATACTCTTCGATCTGCTCGGCCAGGTGGCCCACGATGAAGATGTACTCTTCCACATCGAGCCCCTGGAGTCTATCCAGGAGGTGAGCCAAGACCGGCTTACCGGCCACAGGGAGCAACGGCTTAGCCTTGCTGTAGGTATGAGGCCTGAGGCGCGTCCCCAGACCAGCCATAGGTAGCACTACCTTCATCTCTCACCTCTCCCGCAGGGATCCTTTACGGATACAACTTTGGGCGCATCTTATGCCACCCCGTGGCCTGTTCGTAAGCGTAGGCCACCCGCAGAACCGTCTCCTCACCCAGCGCCGGGCCGATGATCTGCAAACCTACAGGTAAGCCCTCGGCGAAGCCGCAAGGGATGGATATGCCAGGGATACCCGCCAACGGCTGGGAGAGGGTAAAGATATCGGAGAGGTACATCTGCAAGGGGTCCTCCACCCGCTCCCCGATCTTGAAAGCCACCGTGGGAGAGGTGGGCCCCACTAAGACGTCGCATTTCGAGAAGGCTTGGTCGAAATCCTCCTTGATGAGGGTGCGAACCTTCTGGGCCTTGAGGTAGTAGGCATCGTAGTAGCCAGCAGAGAGGGCGTAAGCCCCTAGCATTATCCGCCGCTTCACCTCCGGGCCAAATCCGGCCTCCCTCGTCCGTCGGTACTCTTCCCAAATATCGTTCGCCTCGGAGCAAGAGAGGCCATACTTTACCCCATCGTAGCGGGCTAGATTGGCCGAGGCTTCGGCCGGGGCGATAAGATAGTAGGTGGGTAAAGCGTACTCGGTGTGGGGGAGGGAAACCTCCACCATCTCGGCTCCCAGATCGGCTAGAAGGTCGATGGCTGCACCCACCACCTCCGCCACCTGGGACTCCACCCCTTCGACGAGGTATTCCCCCGGAACGCCTATCCGCAACCCCTTGATATCAGGCAGGAGGGCTTCCTTGTAGTTCGGAATGGGAAGGTCGAGGGAGGTGGAATCCCTTGGGTCGTGACCAGCGATCACCCCCAGCACCAAAGCGCAATCGGTTACATCACGGGTCAGAGGGCCTATCTGATCCAAGGAGGAGGCGAAGGCTACCAAACCGTAGCGGGAGACCCGTCCATAGGTAGGCTTCAACCCCACTACCCCGCAGAGGGAGGCTGGCTGGCGAACGCTTCCTCCTGTATCGCTGCCTAGGGCGAAGATCGCCTCCCCGGAGGCTACGGCCGCCGCAGAGCCGCCGCTGGAGCCTCCGGGTACCCGGCTAGTGTCCCAAGGGTTATGGGTGGTGAAAAACCTGGAGTTCTCGGTGGAGGAGCCCATGGCGAACTCGTCGGTGTTCGTCTTCCCCAAGATTATAGCCCCAGCCTCCGTTAGACGCTCCACCACTGTGGCGCTATAAGGAGGGATGAACCCCTCCAAGATCTTCGAGCCACAGGTGGTCTCTATCCCTTCGGTGCAGATCACATCCTTGACCGCCATCGGCACCCCCAAAAGGGGAGAGGGCTCCTCGCCATCCTTCCTCTTAGCAGCGAGAAGGGTATCCACCTCTCGTGCCCGTTCCAAAGCCGCCTCAGGGGTGAGGGTAAGATAGGCCTTGATCTCGTTGTCTATCTCCACGATGCGATTCAAGACCGCCTGGGTCAACTCCAGCGAGGTGATCTCTCCCCGCCAGAGCAACTCATGGGTCTCATGTGCGGTCAAATCATGCAGCGCGGCCAATGAGCCTCCTATATAACTCCATTAGACGGCTAATATTTCCCTCTAAGGAATACCGTTCTACCACTCGCTTGCGGGCTTCTTCTCCCAACATATGGCGAAACTCCGGGTAATCCACCAGAAGCCGCAAAGCCAAGCGGAGTTGGCTCTCCTCGCCAGGCTGGATCACGATGCCCGCTCCACGCAGCACCTCTCCATGGCAGCCCACATCAGTGGCCACGGTGGCTAATCCGCAAGCCATCCCCTCCAAAAGGGCCAGGGATAACCCTTCCACCTCAGAAGGAAGAACAAAGATGTCGGACGCTTGTAACATGCGAATCAACTCAGCCTGGTCGGTGATCAAGCCAGTGAAGATGATCGATGAGTTGCCGTACCGTTTGTGCAACTCTCTATACTCGCTCCCTTCCCCTATCACCACCACTTTGTGATTCGGAGGCAACTCCATCTCTTGGAAGGCTTGTAGGAACCACCCAACTTTCTTCTCGGGATCGATCCGCCCACAGTAGGTCATGATCAACTCCGCCCCGATCTCCTCCTTATAGCTAGAGACGCCAGGCCGAAATCTATCCACATCCACACCATTAGGGATAACCTCCAAACGCTCCAGCGGCACACCATATTGGGCCAAGACATCTCGCTGCTCTTCGGAGAAGATAATCACGCCATCGTACTTGGCTAGGGGGATGCTCCATAGGCGGTAGAGGACTCTCGCTCCTCCTCCCCAAATGGTGGAGCGGCGGCCATAAGGAAAATGCAAGGTGGCCACGATAGGGATGCCCTGGTCATGGCAGATATCTGGGAGGCTGAAGTCCAAGAGGGAAAAGGAGAGGGATGCATGGGCCACATCCACCCTCTCCCGCCCTAAAACCTCGTCGATGATCTCTTTAGCCCCCGGTGCGGAGACCAGATCGTGATTGAAGATATTGAAGGAGCCCAACCGTACGCTCTTGGGATCCTCTTCGGCTTTATCGCCATGATAGAAAAAGATAACCTCGGCCCCCCGGGCTTCGAGCCCCTTGATGATCTCCTTAGAATAGGTAATGAGGCCGTCACCGCGTTCCTTGGCCTTATGCCCGAACCAAGCAACCTTCATCGATCTCACCGACGCTTACAGAACCGCCGGCACCTTGAAATACCCTTTCTCGGCCTGAGGAGCGTTAGCCAGAGCCTCCTCTGGCGAGAGACAAGGAGTGACCCCATCGGCCCGCATGACGTTCTTGAGAGTGATCACCTGGGCGGTAGGGGGAATACCCGTCGTGTCGAGGGCCTGGAGAGCCTGGAAATGTTCCAAGATGCTCGATAGTTGCTGAGCGAAAACCTCTTTTTCCTCCTCTGTGAGGGCTAGTTTCACCAACTCGGCGATATGTTCTACTTCCGCCCGACTTAAACCCATACGCTCACTCCTCATAATGTGGCCCCTCTCAGGGCCAAGCAACAATTATAGCACCTTCCTGCCTTAGGAGCAAGCATACGGTGAAGGTGAGCCAGGAGATCGTGACCACCATTTCAGGGTTTTAAGGGGAGTCCTTGGCCTCTACCAGATAGTTCATACTGAGTTCACCATACGAAGTAAAGAGAGTAAAATCTTCCTCCCTGGCTCAAGTCGCCTGCCCCCCTAGACTGTCCCGTTCCCCCGGCCCCTAGCCCGTTCATGCCAGGGGAGGGTAGCCTAGGGAGCAAACTCTATGCAAGGTGAGCCAGGTGCTAAGTGGTGAACACAACCGAGGTTAACCCTTAGCCTTGCTAGAAGAAGGGGGTTGTGTTAATATCTGGCTGAACTATTTTGGGAGGAGTCATGTCGGAGGAGTCGCCCAGGGCCAAGCCAGGGATCTCCATCTTCTTCCCCGCCTACAACGATGGGGGGACCATAGCCAGCATGGTGCTCTCGGCTATCCTCGTCTTGGAGCCCCTCACTTCGGATTATGAGGTGATCGTGGTTAACGATGGGAGCACCGACTATACCAAGGAGATTCTGGACGAGTTGGAGCGGAAGTATGAACGGGTGCGGGTCATCCACCATGATGGGAACAAGGGGTACGGTGGGGCTCTCAGGACAGGGTTCGCCAGCGCCACCAAAGAGTTGATATTCTATACCGATGGCGATGCCCAATACGATGTGCGAGACTTCAAAGGTTTATGGGGGGCGATGGGAGAAGGGGTCGATGTGGTGAATGGCTACAAAGTGAGCCGCTCCGATCCCCTCTATCGTACTATCATCGGCCGCATGTACCACTGGTTGGCCAAACTGGCCTTCGGGTTGCGTCTTCGGGACGTGGATTGTGATTTCCGCCTAATACGAAGTTCGGTCTTCGATAAAGTCCACCTAGAGTCCGACAGTGGGGTGATCTGTGTGGAGATGATGAAGAAGATCCAGGATGCAGGGTTTAACATCGTTGAGGTGCCCGTTCGTCACTACCCTCGAGCCTATGGGGGGTCACAATTCTTTAGCCCCCGTCGTATCTTCCGGGCCCTCTCCGATCTTTTCAAACTCTGGTGGCGGCTGCGTTGGCCCCAACTCATAGGTCGGGAGTAGATGGTGAACCTAGAAGAAAGTTTCGTCGACAAGAGGGTGATGATCACTGGCGGGCTGGGTTTCATAGGGAGTAACCTGGCTCATAAACTCCTCTCCCTAGACGCCGATATAATGATAGTCGATTCCCTCATCCCCGACTATGGAGGCAACCTATTCAACGTAGGGGGGATTAAAGATCAGGTGCGGATCAATATCGCCGATGTACGGGATAGGAACAGCATGGACTGCCTGGTGAAGGGCCAGGACTATATCTTCAACCTGGCGGGCCAGGTGAGCCATATCGACAGCATGAAGGATCCGTACACCGATCTGGAGATAAACTGTCGCAGCCAACTATCGCTCCTTGAGGCCTGTCGCCACCATAACCCTGAGGTGAAGATAGTTTTCGCTGGCACCCGCCAGGTCTACGGAGTCCCCGATTATCTCCCCGTGGATGAACAACACCTCCTCCACCCCACCGATGTTAACGGGATCAATAAGATGGCCGGGGAGTGGTACCACATCCTCTACAACAACGTCTATGGCCTCCGGGCCACCTCCTTGAGGCTCACCAATACCTACGGGCCTCGCCAACTGGTGAAGCATAACCGCCAAGGGTTCATCGGTTGGTTTATCCGGCTAGCCGTCGATGGTGAGGAGATCTCTATCTATGGGGATGGCAGTCAGAAGCGCGATCTCAATTACGTCGATGACGTAGTTCATGCTTTCCTTTTGGCCGCGGCCAGCGAGGAGGCCAACGGTCAAGTATTCAACCTGGGCGGAGAGCCGGTTAGCCTCTTGGAAGTAGCCAAACTTCTGGTTGAACTCTGTCCCCAAGCCTCCTATAGACTCGTGCCCTTTCCCCCAGACAAGAAAAGGATCGACATCGGCGACTACTACGGCGACTACAGCAAGATAAAGGCGGTCTTGGGTTGGGAGCCCAAGGTTCCCCTGCGAGAGGGTCTAGGGAGGACGATAGAGTTCTATCGCCGGTACAAGGAGCACTATTGGGAATAAGCATCCCTTTCTGCGACCTGAGAAGGCAGTATCTCTCCATCAAGGAGGAGATCGACCAGGCCGTGGCCCGGGTCTTGAACCGGGGCTGGTTCATATTGGGAGAGGAGGTTTTGGCCTTCGAGGAGGAGTTCGCTGCCTACTGCGGGGTGGCCTACGGGGTGGGGGTCGGCTCGGGGACGGAGGCGCTCCATCTGGCGCTCTTGGCCTGTGGGGTGGAGCCTGGCGACGAGGTGATCACCGTGCCCAACACGGCGGTGGCCACCGTGGCGGCCATCGAGTTGGCGGGCGCTACCCCTGTCTTTGTAGATATCGACCCCATGACCTACAATATGGACATCTCCCAGGTAGAGGAGAGGATCACCCTTCGTACCAAGGTTCTCTTGCCTGTCCATCTCTACGGCCAGGCTGCGGATCTGGGCCCCCTTCTCTCCTTGGCGGAGGGGCAAGGCTTGATGGTGGTAGAGGATGCGGCCCAGGCCCACGGCACGATGTACAAAGGGCGACGGCTGCCCCAAGGGGATGTGGGCTGTTTCAGTTTCTACCCCACCAAGAACTTAGGAGCCTATGGGGATGGGGGGATGGTGGTCACCGATGAGGCCCAGATAGCCGAGAGGGTGAGGCTCTTGAGACAATACGGGTGGGAGAAGAGATACGTCAGTTCCATCAGGGGTCTCAACTCCCGGCTAGATGAACTCCAGGCGGCCATCTTGAGGGTGAAACTGAGACATCTGGACGAGTGGAACGAGGCCCGAAGGAGGTGGGCCGACCTCTACAATGAACACCTGATCGGTTCGGAGGTGGTCAGGCCCCAGGAATCTTCTTATGGTGAGCATGTCTACCATCTTTATGTGGTTAGAAGCCAGCACCGGGATGCACTGCAGCGTTTCCTGGCCCAGAAAGGGATAAGCACCCTGATACATTATCCGGTTCCCATACACCTCATGGAGGCTTACCGCGGTTTGGGTTATGGCTCTGGGAGTTTCCCCCAGGCGGAGGAGCATTGTCGTCAAGCCCTCTCCTTGCCTTTATATCCAGAGATCACCCGGCAGGAGGTGGAGATGGTAGCCGAGTCTATCAAGGAGTTTACGCATGAGTGAAGGCCCGTGGAAGGCGTTTCTTCTTCTCCTTTTCGCTATCTCCCTTTCCGTCACCGGGGAGTTTCTTCTCAAAGCGGGGATGAATCAGGTGGGGATGCTCTCTTTAACCCCCAGGGGTTTCATATCTGGCCTCCTGCGAGCCTTCTCTAACCCCAGGGTTCTGGCCGGGTTCATCTTCATCTTCTCTGGATCTCTCATCTGGTTGGCGGTGCTCTCCCGGGTGGATCTGAGTTGGGCCTATCCTATGCTCAGTCTAGGGTACCTCTTTGTGGTCCTCACCTCCTGGTTCTTTCTGGGAGAGGCCTTCTCTCTCCTTAGGGTGATGGGAACGATTCTCGTCTGTCTGGGAGTTTTTCTCATATTCCGCAGTTAAGATGAGTGCCGCGGTTGATTTTCTACGCCAAAGGGTAAGGGACGGCGGATGGCCTTATTGGTTGGGCCTCATAGTCGTTTCTCTTCTTTTGGGCACCCTGGGTGGTCTTTCCCTGGCATTTCTTCACCCCTTCATGACCGTAGCCTTGGTAGTGGGCCTCGTGGGGGGGCTTTTGATACTGAGGAGCGTGCAAATGGGGCTCCTCTTCCTCATCGGGGTGGCTACCCTCCTCCCCTTCGGAGCCATCCCCATCAATTTGGGTTTCTACCCCACCTTTCTCGACGTGGCCCTCTTGGCGCTGTTCGGCGTCTGGCTGGCTAGGGTCCTCACCCGCACTCAGGAAAGGCTCCTGAGTTCCCCCCTCGATGGGCCGATCCTCATCTTTATCATCCTGGCTTTTTTCTCCCTCGTCGCCGGGACGGCTCATGCTGGCCTAACTAAAGATACCCTCCGCCACTTCATAGAGGTGATTTTGGCTATCGCCCTTTACTTCGTGGTGGTGAACAGCGTCACCGGGAAGCGGGCACTTAGATGGACGGTCTTGGCTCTCATGCTGACTGGTTTCGCCTCCGCTTCTATCGGTGTCCTTTTATACTTCCTCCCTCGGGAGTTGACCGTGCGGCTTCTTTCCGCCCTCAGGATCTTCCATTACCCCTCGGGCTGGGGAGTCCTTCGTTTCATCGAGGACAACCCTCTCCTCCCCATGCGGGCCATCTCCACCTCCATCGACCCCAATGTGCTGGGAGGTCTTCTCATCCTGGCTACCGCTCTCACCGCTCCCCAACTATTCACCGAGCGGCCTATCTTGAAAAAGGCATGGGTGGCTCCCATGTTGGCGGTGATGCTCTCCTGTCTGCTCCTCACCTTCTCCCGGGGCGCCTTCGCCGGGTTGGCTGCGGCTTGTCTTTTCTTGGGCGCTCTTCGTTATCGGCGTCTACTTATCGCCTTGGTGCTTGTGGGCCTTCTCATTCTCATCCTGCCTCAAACCCAAATCTACGTCCAGCATTTCATCGCCGGGACTAGGCGGCAAGATCTGGCCACCCAGATGCGCTTGGGCGAATATAAGGACGC
>JBHIDN010000023.1:0-9881 GCA_046760125.1 Anaerolineae bacterium | reverse complement strand
CCAGGGCTGGACGCCCTCACCCACGCTATCGAAGCCTATACCTCCACCTGGAGGAGCGACTATGCCGATGGGCTATGCCTTAAGGCCATTCAGTTAGTCTTTCAGTACCTGGCCCGCTCCTACGAGATGGACGATAGCCAGGCCCGGGAGAAGATGCACTACGCGGCTACCATCGCCGGGTTGGCGATGAGCAACTCCCAAGGCGCTCTGGCCCACGCCTTCGGCCATCCCCTAGGGGCGGTTTTCCATATCCCTCACGGTCGGGCTGTGGGGCTCTTCCTCCCTTATACTATCGAGTTCACTGCAGGAGCCGGGGAGACGCGGTACGCGGATATCGCTCATCTCTTGGGCTGGGAAGCGACCTGCGAAAAAGAAGGCGCTAGAAACCTGGTGAGAGGGATCCGGGAGTTGGCGAAGCGTATCGAGGAGCCTCTATCCATACAAGAGTTGGGGATCGATCGCCAGAAGTATGAGGCCAGCCTCTTGAAGATGATCGAGACCGGCGAGAACGACACCGTCTCCAGCCAGCGGATACCCGACCGCGAGGAGATGAAAAAACTCTTCCTCTACGCCTATGAGGGGAAAGAGATCGATTTCTAAGTTGGTCCTAGCGAAGAGCCCACAAGGGTAAAGAGACGCCTGCATGGATCTATTCAACGAAAGAAGGGTTACCTGGCTGGATGGGTCTTATTTAGGCAGTTTGGCCTTCATTTGTGCAATTCTAACCCTCAACATCTTCTTTAACTCCCTTCTTCTGATCTACTTGGCTATCCTTTCGGTTCTTGCCTTCCTCGTTTATGCCAGCGGACGGCGAGGTGCTCCACCCCCCTTGAGAGGCGTGTGGCTTATGGGGTTGCTTTCCCTCCTTCCCTACCCTTTCGTCGATTACCTCTTTGAGGCCAGGTTGAAATTGGTCACCTACCTCACTGACGACCCCAAGGTGCTGGCTACCCCTGCCTATATATTTCTTTATTGGCTTTTGGGGGTGTCGCTATTTGGCTACTGCTACTACCGGGTCCTAGGCGTGACAGGCAGGGAATGGGTAGCCGGGCTTATGACCGGTCTCCTCGCCGCTGGCAGTACCACCGTGGTAGAGAACCTCTTTAACCTTATGGGGTTCTATCACAACGCTAGTAGTTATCTTCTGCTCGGTTACATCCCCCTTTTCGTACCTTTGGGTTATCTAGTCACCTTCTCGCTGATGCCTCTCTATTTGCGCTATAGATATCTGGCTGGCCTCCTGCTTTACGCTTTCACGGGGGCTAGTTGGTGGATATTCTACCAACTCATCTCCTGGGTGGCTTCCACCTGTGGAGGGTGAGAGGCGATCCGCCTGAAGGAGGGTCATGAACGGCTACCGGGGTAAACTCCTCATCGTCGATCTGACAAGCGGCGAGATCAGGGATGAACCCCTGAATGCGGAATATACTCAAAAGTTCATCGGAGGAAGCGGCCTGGCTTGCCGTTACCTCTACGATCTCATCGATGCGGATACCGACCCCCTGGGCCCGGAGAACCCTTTGGTCTTCATGACCGGGCCTTTGGTAGGGACTCGAGCCCCCTCTTGCGGTCGATATGTTATCTGCGCCCGTTCCCCCCAGACGAGAATCTGGGGGGAGAGCAATATCGGGGGGTTCTTGGGGCCGGAACTCCGCTTTGCAGGCTACGATGGGATAATGATCCGAGGCCAGGCTCCGGGGCCGACCTACCTTTTCATCAAGGATGGCCAGGCCGAACTTCGCTCGGCTTCCCACCTCTGGAGGCAAGATAGTTACAAGACGCAAGAGGTGATTAAAAGGGAACTAAAAGATAGACGGGTGCGTGTGGCCTGCATCGGAGAGGCGGGGGAGAACCTAGTCAACTACGCCGCGGTGATGGCGGATGCGGGGCGAGCGGCGGGGCGCACAGGGATGGGGGCGGTGATGGGAGCCAAAAGGCTCAAGGCTGTGGCCTGCCGGGGCAGGGGGCGTATCCCCCTGGCCGATGAGGCGAGGTTTAATGCCCTAGCCCAGGAGTCGCTCTCGGAGGTGGAGGAGGATATAACCACCCAGATCCTTCTCCAGACGGGCACCGCTGGCAGCGCAGACTATTTCTCCCTTCTAGGGAATATGCCCAACAGATATTTTGCCCAGGGGAGTTTCCCCGGAGTGGAGGAGATCAGCGGCGGAGCCATGGCGGAGACGATCCTCAAAAGCACGAGCGGCTGCTTCGGCTGCCCTGCCCAATGTGGGCGCCAGGTGGAGGTCAAGAGGTATGGGTTGGCCGAGACCGACGGCCCGGAATATGAGACCGTGGCCTCATTGGGGTCGCTTCTCCTCATAGATGACCTGGAAGCCATCTCCTATCTGGATCACCTCTGTGACACCTACGGCTTGGATACTATAAGTACAGGGGTGACGGTTGCCCTGGTCCACAAGTTATATGAGGAGGGGGTAATCGGCCCCCAGGAGGCAGAGGGACTGGAACTGCGCTGGGGCGACCCTGAGCCCGTCATCCGGCTGGTGGAGATGATTGCCAAGCGGGAGGGGTTAGGGGATCTTCTGGCTGAAGGGGTTTTGGCGGTGGCTAAAGAGTTCGGCGTCGAGGGGTGGGCGGCCCAAGTGCAGGGGCTGGAGGTGCCCATGCACGACCCTCGGGCCAGTGCCGGGGTGGCACTTTCCTATGTGACTTCCCCCCGAGGTGCCTGTCACAATAAGAGCGATATGTATTGGGTAGATGTAGGGCGGATCATCGAGGAGATAGGTGTGGTAGCCACGGATCGCTTCCGGGAGGAGGGGAAGGCGGAGGTTGTAGCCCGCCACCAGAACTGGCGAGGCGTTTGCGACGCCCTCATTACCTGCATTCTCATGAACGTCCCGGTACAGGGGGTGGTCGAGATGCTGAATACGGCCACCGGCTGGGACATGGACCTAGAGGAGATGATGACCATAGGAGAGCGGATCTTCAACCTGAAGCGGGCCCTCAATATCAAGTTGGGCTGGGATAGAGAGGGGGAGAGGCTGCCCTCCTTTCTCCTGCAGCCTTTAGAGGAGGGAGGCACTGGAGGGTATGTGCCCGATGTGGAGAGGTTGTTGCTCGATTATTATCGAGTCCGAGGCTGGGAGAGGGAGACAGGGAAGCCAACCGCGGAGCATCTTCGAAGAGTGGGCTTGGAAGATATAGCCAGGGATCTATGGGAGGGTGTATAGCCCCTTGACGGCGCCAGGCTCCCTTCGATAGAATGACGAAACCAGACTCACCGTTCCCACAGGGATACTTTACGTACGATCAGGGTCAGAGAAGGAGGTTAATGAGATGGAGAAAACGGCCCATCCTCGGGGGCTCTACTTTGAAGAGTTCGAGGTTGGCCAGGAACTCATAAGCCCCGGGCGCACGATAACGGAAACAGATATTATGCTCTTCGCTGGTCTCTCTGGCGACTATAATCAACTGCACACCGATGCCGAGTTCGCCAAGGGGACCCCTTTCGGCCAGCGGGTGGCTCACGGGCTTTTGGGCTTGACCATGGCCTCCGGTTTGGCTAGCCGCTTAGGGTTCATCGAAGGGACCGCGGAAGCGTTCCTGGGCCTCACCTGGAAGTTCAAAGCCCCCATCTTCATCGGCGATACCATCTCCCTTCGGGCCAAGGTGACCCGCAAGAAGGCCCTTCGCCGTCTAGGTGGGGGGATAATAGTGTTGGATGTGGCCTTGGTCAACCAGAAGGGGGAGAAGGTACAAGAAGGGGAGTGGAGGGCCTTGATCAAGGGCTCTCCTGTGACCTCCTCGCTTGAGTAGCGTACCGATCACCTGAGAAAGAGGCTGTCAAATTCTTCTCCGCCGCGCTAAGCGCAGGCCTCTTTCTCTACACTCCTCGCGAAATATTTGCCCCCCTGGCCTCCCTGTGCTATACTTTGCCTCGTTCTTAGAGAATCCTCTCCCTTGCGGAGAGTAGATGGAAAGGAGACATAGACAACAACGTGGCAGAGGAGATAACTATCACCCTGGAGAAGCCAGAGTCGGAGATGACTCTGGATGAAAAGGTGGAGAAGTCCAAGGAGATCATCAAGAAAGCCATCGAACACTGGAAGCCCCATATCGGGGTAGCCTTCAGCGGGGGCAAGGACTCCCTCACCATTCTCAGCCTAATCCGGGAGATCTATGGCCAGGTTCCCATCCCCGCCATGTACAACGACACGGGCGTGCACTTCCAGGAGACCTACGACTTCAGGGATTGGCTGAAGCGGGAGTGGAACCTGGACCTGGTGTTAGCCCGGCCCCATAAGACCTATGAAGAAGTCAAGGGGGAGCGGGAGCGATGCTGTTATTGGCTGAAGATCGAGCCTTCGGAGCGGACTATGGAGGAGCAAGGCTGGAAGGCTTGCCTTGTGGGCATACGCCATGATGAGCACGTAGCCCGTTCTAGAGAAAAATATATCAGCGAGAGGGAGAATGGCATCTATCGAGTGCACCCCCTCTTGCACTGGAAGGAAGATGACATCTGGGCCTATATCCGTAGCCGCAGCCTCCCTTATAACCCCCTCTACGATAGGGGGTTCCGGAGCATCGGCTGCGAGCCTTGCACCGTTCCTACATCTGAGGAGGGGGCCGAAAGATCGGGAAGGGACCAAGACAAAGAGGAGGTCATGGAGAGGTTGCGAGGATGGGGCTACTGGTAGAGATCCCTGTCCCGCAGGTCCCAAAGGGATCCCGTGGGAGATCCCGAGGGATGGGAAAGGAGGGAAGGGTTTGAAAACCCTGATCACCGGGGGAGCAGGCTTCATCGGGAGCAACCTGGCCCATAGACTTCTCTCCAAAGGCCAGGAGGTGGTAATATACGACAATCTGGCGCGGAGGGGAACGAAGAAGAACGTCGCTTGGCTCCGCGAGAATCACGGAGAGGCTTTTCAACTTGTAAGGGGCGACGTCAGGGATATGCAGAGGCTAGAGGAGGTGGTGGGTGAGGTAGATCTCGTCTACCACCTCGCTGCCCAGGTGGCGGTCACCACTTCGGTCCTCGACCCCAGAGAGGATTTCGAGATCAACGCCTTGGGCACCCTCAACGTTCTGGAGGCGGCGAGGAGATGTAAAAACGAACCGATCGTCGTCTTCACCTCCACCAATAAGGTGTACGGTGCTCTGGAGAGTATAGAGGTCGTGGACAAAGACAGTCGGTACGACTTCGCAGATCTCCCCCAAGGTGTTTCCGAGTCCTACCCTTTGGATTTCCACTCCCCATATGGCTGTTCTAAGGGGACAGCTGATCAATACGTCAGAGACTACGCTCGCATCTATGGCCTCCCTACCGTCGTCTTCCGCATGTCTTGCATCTATGGCCCCCGCCAGTTCGGCAACGAGGATCAGGGGTGGCTGGCTCACTTCTTGATCTCATCCTTTTTGGGACGCCCCATCACCATCTACGGCGACGGCAAGCAGGTAAGGGATATCCTCTACGTCGACGATCTCCTGGCGGCTTTTGAGTCAGCGGTGGAACAAGTCGAGGTGGCGGGAGGCCAGGTCTACAACATCGGAGGAGGGCGAGAGAATACGATATCCGTATGGGTGGAGTTCAAGGAGATACTGGCCGAGCTCCTGGGACACTCGGTGGAGGCGGAGTTCAAGGACTGGCGGCCAGGCGATCAACGGGTCTATATCAGCGACATAAGCAAGGCTCGCCAGGAGTTGGCTTGGACCCCTCAGGTGTCGGTAAGAGAGGGCACCAAGAGGCTATTCGATTGGGTCACCAGCCATAGGACCCTTTTCGAATAAGGCGGCTCAAAGGTGCCGTTTTTTCATCGCCAATCGCTTCTCCTCTGACGACCGGCTGATCCCCCTGGTGCAGATTTCCCCCTTTTAGCCCCTCATGGGGCATCATTTTAGTGGCTACCCCAACGGGCGCATAGATAAATCCTTTAGAGTAATGGCAGTTTTATCTTCCCCGCTTCAGGAGCATGGCCCTCATTTACGCAACTCAACGACTTGTCCTTAATGATGAAAGTCTACTAATGGCCTTTGTATTCCCTTGGGCGGGATCGATATTGAAGCCAATCTCTAGGAGGGTTAGACGTGGAGAGGCATCAGTGGTAGACTAAAGGCATGACTTCTTCAACGAACGCTCCCTCTAGAACTAGATCCTGGGCCAGGCCAGGGCTCGATCTCCTGCTCTTGACTCTTCTCTCCATCTTCCACGGGGTGAACAACTGGCTCTATCTATCGAAGAGCGTGACGATCTTGGGGTGGGATCAGCCAGACCATCTGGTGCGGACCATGGTCTATAACGGTATCTTACAGCAGGTCAACATAGAGAGTCTCTTCGAGGTGATGACCTGGTCCTGGAACCGGCCTCCTCTGCCCTGGCTCCCCGCCCTGCCCCTCTACCGTCTCTTTGGTGTCTCGGTCGATGTGGCCCTCATGGGGAACATATTCTATCTCTTCATCCTCCTTTTCTCCGTCTACGGGATAGGGCGCAAGATGTATGGCCGGGGGGTCGGCTTGCTAGCGGCCTTCGCCGTATCCACCTACCCTATCCTCTTCAATCTGTCACGGACCGCCTATCCCGATTTTGCCTTGACCGCCATGGTGGCTCTGAGCATCTCTTTGTTGACCAGGGTCGATGATTTTCGCAACCGAACATACTCTTTGCTTTGGGGGCTGAGCCTAGGGTTGGGTCTCTTGACCAAGTGGCCCTTCTTGGCCTTTGTGGGAGGGCCAGCGATATACCTCTTTCTCCGTTCGGGAGCGCTTAAGGAGATAAGACCCAGCCTGAGGGCGAAAGCATCAAGCCTACCAGGTTTGGTAAGATCTCCCTGGTTTCACGGGATCTGGGCTGCATTTCTGACCTTTGTTTGGTTTTTCCCCAACCGGGATCACCTCCCTCAGTTCGCTCTGGGCGTTTGGTTGCTTCCCATATCCTGGCTTCTCCTGTGGGAGACCTTCTTTTTTATCACTAGGCCGGCCAGCCAAGGGACGAACCTTCTATCTGCCCTCTCGATAGGCGCGGTAGTGGGCTCCATCTGGTCCCTCCCCAATATCGGCTTCCTGAGAAGAGTATTTTTCATCGCCTATAGCCGGGGGAACGCTTGGGGACGACTGCTAAACTTGGCCAACCCTGTCACTTACACCCGTTACCTCTCGATTATGGCTGGGGAGCACCTGGGCGGCCTTTACTTCGCTCTCTTTCTTCTAGCCATCCTCGTTCTGGCCTACCCTCGATTGAAACCTCTCTCCTGGAAGAACTCTTTGAGACCGGTGAGTGGTGAGATGTGGATCCTTCTTTCCTGGCTGGCTCTTCCCTATTTGGTCTTCACCCTATCCCGCACCGAAAGCCCCCGTTTTTTGGTGCCCGCCCTTCCTGCCATTGCTCTCATCACCGCTCGAGGCGCATTGAGGTTGCGGAAAGTCGGGGTGAAATGTCTCCTCTTAGCCTTAGTTGTCGCTGGGGGCCTGACCCAGTTCTTCGCCCTCTCCTTCGATGAACTGGCTTGGCTGCGAGAGGAAGCGACCCTGGATCTGCCTATGATAGGGGAGGTAAGCCTCTTAGCCCGGGGCAGATATATCCAGTTACCCGCTTCCGGAGAGACCGACCGAGGGTACTGGATAGGCCCTCAGGTTGTCGATCTTATCCGTCAGGATATGCTCTCTAAAGGCTGGAAGGGGGTGGGCGTCGCACTTCTGATCAACGCTCCCTACTTCAACTATTCGACGTTTAACTTCCTCACCTACGGGGTGCCAGGGATGGAATGGTGTCGTTTTGACGACCCAGATGCTTTGGATCGCTCCTTGCTCTTGCGGCTCTTCGAATGCGACTACCTGGTATCGGTCACAGGCACCGATATAACGCCCGCTGCCCGCAAGGCTTTAAGGATGAGGGAGGAGAGCCCCCTTTTCTTCGACGCGCTCTTCGACTCTGTATGGCGACACCCCTTGCCCGATGGCAACACCATCACTCTCTATGGGAAAAGGTATCGCCTGGAAGGGGAATATAACCCGGAAGATTATCACCGTTTGGCTGAGGATTTGGCTAGCCGCTCCCGGGAAGGAGAAGGGATAGTCTTTGATCCCCCTGAACAGGTGGAGGTGTTCGCACGCTATTATGAGGGTTCCTTGCATCCCTATCCCCTGTCGAGAGAAAACGAGATTGAGAGTCGACTAGAGGAGATAAGCGACGGACATGAGCGGCTGTGGGCCCTCTTTTGGGACGAGGGTAAGAGCAGCCATTTGATAGAGAGTTGGCTCAACCAACATGGCTTCAGAGCCTGGGATGGGTGGTATGGAGCCCTCAGGCTGGCGCTATATGGAACGCCTGCTAGATTACCTCCCCGACAACCTCTGAAGGTTAGCTTAGAAGATAGGATCACCCTTCTTGGCTATAGCCTGGCCGGGGAGGAAGTAAGGGCGGGAGAGATAGTCCGCTTAACCCTCTTCTGGCGAGCAGAGGAAGAAGTAGATGAGAGGTATAAGGTATTCGTTCATCTCTTGGATGGGGAGGGGCGCCTTTTGGCTCAGCGGGACAGCGAGCCGGTGGGCGGCTCAAGGCCGACGACCACCTGGGCCCCAGGAGAGGTGATAGCCGACAACTATGGGGTCCTTTTGCCCGAAGATCTGCTTTTAGGGAATTATCATCTAGTTGTGGGTATCTACCTTCCATCCACAGGGGAGAGGCTATCGGTTCTCGGTGTCGAGGGAGAGGCAGTAGGGGACAGCATCCCCTTAGCCAGTCTCCAGGTGGTGACTGAATGACCTATAGCCCTCCTGCTAGATTCAGGCTATCTCTTCTTTAGTACGACTTTCCTATTGTGGGCCTAATACCCTCCTGTTAGAATGGGGGCATGAAAGGTCTTTCATCACCTGGTTATGGGGCTTTATTCCTAAGACGATGGAGGTTGCCTCCCTATTTTGCCCCTTTGGTTGCCTTTTTGGTTCTTCTCCCTTTCCTGTTCCTCCCCGCCACCCCCTCTGAGGCTGTGCCCCGCCCTCACCTGGGCTATGGGGCCGACATCGCCGCTCTGGGCGATACGGAGATCTTGACCGGGATGGGCTTTGGCTGGTTTGTCCATTTCTTGGACTGGGCTGGTGCTGAGCCCAGCAAAGGGAACTATGACTGGGCCAATCTCGATAACATCATCAACGCAGCCCAGAGTTCGGGGTTGAAGGCCATCTTGCGGGTGGAACTCACGCCCGACTGGGCCTGGGGCGGCAACGGTGATACCACCGGCCCTCCGGACGATATGAACGATTTCGGCGATTTCATGGAGGCCCTGGCCACCCATGCCCGAGGCAAGATAGCGGGGTACGTGATCTGGAACGAGCCTAATCTGCCTTACGAATGGGGGGGAAACAACCCAAATCCGGCTCAGTATGTCCAGATGCTCCGGGCGGTCTATCCGCGCATCAAGGCTGCCGACCCTGAGGCTTTGGTGATCACCGCGGGGATGGCTACCACCGGCGGCGGGGGTGGAGCGGCCTGCGGCGTGGGAACGGGCATCGCCTTTCAAGAGGTCAGCCCCCTCACTCAGAAGTTATACGCGGCTGGGGTGATGTCCGATTTAGATTTCATCTGCGGGATATACCTGAACGGGGGCAAAGACTATTTCGATGTCCTCGGTTCCCATCCCTACGGCTTCGCGGCCGCATTTGATGAGTTACCTTCTACAGGGTTGGCCTTCCGGCGAGTGGAGCAGCAGAGAGCGGTGATGGAGGCGATGGGGGACGGCGATAAGCAGATCTGGGCTATAGAGTTCGGCTGGGTCCTTCATCCCGGCGATTCTTGCCGCAACGAGTGGGATTGGCCTGAGCGTTGGTGGCAGATAGTCTCCGAGGCAGAGCAGGCCACCAACCTAGTAGGTGCCTACGGGTACGCCCATCAGAACTGGCCCTGGATGGGGGTGATGAACTTCTTCAATTTG
>JBHIDN010000022.1:0-10027 GCA_046760125.1 Anaerolineae bacterium | reverse complement strand
CCCAGTCACGGGCACTACCTCCGGCGTCGGGACTGGCGTGGCGGTGGGTGCTGCCGCTACCGCTGGCAACTGGTCTAGAGAGGCGTTGGCCTCGTCGATGATGGCCTCGATGTAAGGCTCGTTGTGGACTCCGCCACTGGCGTCTGCACTGACATAAGAGTAGTTGGTGTAGGCGACCTTATAGGCCTCTTCCTCCTGCTGCTCCTCTGGCACGGCGTCGAGACGGGTCGATAGGGCCTCTAGCAGAGGCTCGATCTCACCGTGGACACCGACGATAGTCTTTGCCGTACCGTGGCAAGTAGCACATGCCTCATCGGCGGGCTCATAGAGATGCCCTTCTACGTGGCAGGTGTTGCAATCGAGGCTGCCATGGGGAGAAGCCATATCGTCCACGCCGATAGCCCCTACCCCGGTCATTATCTCCAACTGGGGATGGTGGACCGCTGCGCCTGCCTCGAACTTAGCCCCCTCTTCCAGACTAGCGGTGTGGCAGTCGGTACAGGTGGCGAAGACGTCGGTGATGACGGTTTTATCGTCACCCGGGGTCTCGTGGGCGGCTGGATGACAGCCGAGGCAGGTGACACCAAACTTAGCGGTGTCTAACGTTGGCTTGGCGTCCTCGGGAGCCAGTCGCCAATCGGTGGACATGCACTTGAGACAGAAATCTTTGCCATATCCAGTGGCTACTAGATCCTCTAGCGAGTTAGGATGGGCCGAGGCTGACCAATCTCCATACTCGTCCGAGTGGCAGGTTTTACATACCGTGGGGTCTCCTGGTTCCTGAGCGGAAGCGATAGCAAATCCGAAGGCCAGGATAAGCCCCGCGAGCAGGGCTATGAAGACCACTTTCTTGCTCAAACGCTTTCACCCCCTTACGATAAAGTCAGTGAATCTCGATGTACACATTTAGGTCTATCTGGACTCTCATCACCTCCTTTATTAGTCTCAACATCCTTTAGGTCTGCACCGAGAGAAACCATCTGGGCCAAAAGCGAAAGCCCACGCACCACAATTCTTCGGTACAATGGGCACTCATCACCCTAATTCGAGCGTACCATCCTCAGTACACTCACTGTGAACTAATTCTAATGAACTAGTTCTCTGTGTGCATTCTATCACAACGTTGGGCGGCTGTCAAGGGAATGGGCTCCAGCCTCTCTGGTTGGAGACAAAAAAGAGAGGCTGGAGCACTCATCGCTCCAGAGCCTCTCGAAAGCCTCGAAGTCCTTGTTGTAGGCTAGCTAGGCACGTCGCTACGACTATGGCCCCTCGTGATAACCCCTGGCGTATTCGACCAGTTCTTCAACTGTCCGCGGCATGCCTGCTCTCGCGCGTCCAGCGCCTTCGACGTGGCAGGACCCGCATGCGTACTGGACGGTGATGTACGGCATGGTCACACTGCCGTCCTCGCTGAACTGCGCTGCATCGGGATCAACGTTGATCGCGAACAGGTGCGTTTGCACGTCACCAGTGAAAATGTCCACGTTCCCCCAGGCCGACTTGGCCATGGGCGGCATGTGGCAGTCGGTGCACTCGACCATGGCTGCCATCGTCGCCGACTTCTGGTTGGTGGCTTGCTCGAAGTGGCAGTCTTGGCAGTCGTTCCAGATGCCCTTGTTGGGGTTGACCTCCTCGTCGGCATACAGCGCGCTGGCGTGCGGATCGTGGCAGGCCACGCAGCCCAGCGCAAAGTGCTTGGAGGCGTACATCTCCTCGGCCTGCTCGTGGTGCTTGGTGAAGCCACCCTTAGCGTCAATATCCGATACCGAACCCCGAATGTGGCAATCGCCGCACAGTTGAGAGGTGCGGTCGATCTTCATCGCCACGCCATGGGGGTTGTCGATATGGTTACCGCCTGGGCCATGGCAGCGTTCGCATTGGACGCCGGGCTCGGCCCAGGTGCCGACGATGCCAGGCAAGTCGTCCTGGTGGGCATCCGGTGGCCACGCGGAGTAGCCGGTGGTGTGGCAGGGGCCGCAATTGTACGGTTTCTCCTCACCGGCGTGGTAGGCCACCCAGCCGGCCTCCTTGCCCACCTCCTCGTTAGCGAAGTTGTATTGGGTGGTGGCGTCCGCGTCACCAGTGATGATGAAACCATCTTTGCCAATGAAGCGCGCCTTCCAGCCGAATCCGCCGATGACGTAGGTAATATCATCCCACGTGTAGCCCTCAGGTGGCTCCGGGACCTCGCTATAGGGGTATTCGGGCGGTTGACCATCTACGACCTTGTTGAGCTTGTAGGGATGCCCGGAGAGCATAAACTTAGCGTAGATGTCCTCGTGGCACTTGGCGCAGGCGGCGCTGCCGACGTACTCAGCACCGACTGCGACCTCCCCCGGAGGCCCTGGAGGACCCGCCGGCCCCTGTGGCCCTTGCGGCCCCGGTGGTCCTTGTGGTCCTGCCGGTCCCTGGGCGCCTGCACATGCCGCCACCAGAAGGACGAGCACGACGAGTGTACTGCCTAGCAGCAGCGGTGTCCATCTCTTGAGACTTTGGGTCACCTTTGTTTTCACCTCCTTTGCCTCCAGTGACTATGTTGAAGCGCTCATTCGATCTGCACTACCTCCTTCCTTGACGGGCACAACAAAAATGCCCTACCGCTCAAAGATTTGATCGCAGGGCACCCATCACCCTCATCTGGCGATGCCAAACATTAGCATCAATTTATTGTGAATAATAGCACAAAAACTTCTTTTTGTCAAGGTGTGAAGGGCTATGATCTGGGAAGAGAACTGCGAGAGGGCAAGAAGAGGTTCACAATAGCGATGAAGCAGGTCTGGTTCTCGCCTCCCAGGAGGCTAGCCTTCGCAGGGCTGCCAGTTTCTCCCTATCTCCTACCTTGGCTCGGCGGGCTGCCATCTCTAGGATCTCGATAGAGCGGTCATAGTTGACCCTATCCACGGGGTAGGGGTGGCCATCTTTTCCGCCGTGGGCGAAACTGAAGCGGACCGGGTCCTTGAAACTGGGCTGGGCCCCGTAGAGGAGTTCGGAGATGAGACTGAGGGCCCTTATGGTCTTGGGCCCCACCCCCTGCATGCCCAGGAGTTCCTCGAAGTTCTGGGGCTGTCTTTCGTAGGTTGATAGAAATATCTTCTCCAACCTATGGGGATGGATCTCCTCAAGGGAAACCTGGTGGTGGGAGGGTAGATGGAGGCTTTGCAGCCTTCTGATCTCCTTCACCAGCCGCTCCGGCTTCTCGTGGCTGATAAGGGTGCTGACTCGCCTCGCCACCTCGCTCTCCTGGGCCACCATGTTGAGAGGGTTTCCTTGGCTGTCACAACAGATGGCTGCATGGGGCTCGCAGACGAAATCCTTGACCCCCTCGCTCAGCCAGTGATAGCGGCGGGCTAGCCTCGTCTCTGTGTTCATCCCCTGCTGCACCACACACCAGACCCCTTCCCGATTGAAGATGAAGGTGTGATGATAGATCTGATAGCCATCTTGTAAGCCTGCCGTATCTACCTTGGCTGCCATCCGGCTGGCGTAGATCAACTCGTGGGCATCGCGCTCCACCAGATGGCCTACCCTTTCGATCTCCTCAGGCGTCTTTCGGGAGGTGCGCCCCTTGCCCCCGGCTACAAAGAGCCCCAACTCTCTCTCCAGGCCTCGAAGCCCCTCTTTTAGGGCTCCGCAGACCGTAGTGGTAAGGCCACTAGAATGCCAATCGAACCCCAAAACGCAGCCGAAGGATTGAAACCAGAAGGGGTTGGAGAGACGGCGTAGCATCTCCTGGGAGCCGAACTCGACCACGATGATCGTAGTCATCTCCCTGGCTAATTTCGCCATCCTTTGGAAGAGCCACTTAGGAGCCTTACCGTAGTGGAGGGGCAAATTGGCGGTACCGGTTCTCACGAGCGCATCCTCTTAGGACATTTGTTCTAAGACCAGTATAGCACGCAATTGCCCGCCAGTCAAGGCTTCTCCTCTATCGAGGTGATTCGTTCCGGGTGGGTATAGACGTTCATCTTCTTGCCCCGGACATAGCCGATAACAGTCATCTCCCAGGATTCGGCTAGCCGGATCGCAAGGTCGGTGGGCGATGTCCGGGAGACAACCACCGGCACTTCCATCCTGATCGCCTTATTCACCATCTCCGAGGAGATGCGCCCCGTGGTGAGGATGATGCGGTCCTTGGTGGGTATATGATGGTAGATACATTCGCCCCTTATCTTGTCTAGGGTATTGTGTCTTCCCACATCTTCAGCGGTTACAAGGAGCCTCTCGCCATCGCTTAGGGCCGAGGCGTGAATGCCTCCCGCGGTACGATACACCTCCGCACTCTTTTGTAGATCTCGCATCAGTCTGGATATCTGAGCGGGGGTGACGGTGAGGGAGGAGGTGAGCCTGGCGTGGCTGGCTTTTAGATCCTCGAAGGTTACCCCTCCACCGCAGCCAGAGAGGAGCACTCGTTTCCTAGGAAGGGAGAGGTTCTCACTTTTCAGCCTAACCTCGACCACGTTCCCCTCATCTTCACAGACGCGTAAGACCGCTACCTCGTCCAGGCTCTGAATTATCCCCTCCGAGGCGAGAAACCCCAGGACTAGGAAACTCATCTTGTTCGGCGTGCAAAGTATAGTTACCAGTTCCTGGCCGTTAACGTAGATGGTCCAGGCTGTCTCTCGCACTACTGGTTTCTCTATGGGTCTAATCTCGTTGGCAGAGAGGGAGAGATAAGATACCTTCTCCGTCGAATCGTTGTTCATGTCAGAGGCACGCTCCAGGCACCCCGTTCGAAAGCCTGCTCGTCATTACTAGGGGGTTGCCCAACTCTAAGACGAATGTTTTCAACACCGGGGTATTTTAGTCATCGGCTCCAAGGATCGCCACTAGTTTATATCGATGACCCGCACAAACCATACGTCTTCAGCCCGGACGCGGGGCTATCCTCTCTCAGAGTTCCTTAGCCTTGACCGGCTTTATACAGGGATGTAGTCGCTCGGACTCGCTTGGAGGCGAGATACCAGCCCTATCTCCAATTCGGCAGGTTCAGGCTAGTACCTCATCCACAAGTCAAGACACATCAGGGTGAAGATTAGGCCCAGGTAGGGATAGGCAGATAGTTTGTAGACCTTCCAAGCATCGCGGCTCGCTCCGGTCTTGAGGAAATATGCGTTAGCAGCTATCATCACTAGGCCTAGAACGTTCGCCGCTAGGAGATAGACGCCGCCGAAAGCGCCGGTGAAATATGGCCCCAGGGAGGAGCCATACAAGAAGAAGGAGAGAACTAGTAGCAACTTGCTGGTCGTTTCTACCCCTAGGGGCAGGGGAAAGATGCACACCCCGGCTTGTCGGTAATCTTCATGGTAGGCGGTCATCAGGCTCCAGACGTGGATCGGCGTCCAGAAGAAGACGATGGCGCAGAGGAAGAAGAGGGTCCAGTTCAACTCCGGGTTGACGCCCAGCCATCCCACCAGGACCGGAGCGCAACTCGATATCTCGCCCAGAGGGACATGGGTGATAGACCGTTTGCGAGCGATTAGAGCCACGGCGGTGCCTGCCAACCCGAAAAGGAAAGCCAGGGGGTTCAAATGGAAAGCCAGGACTAAGCCACCGCCCACCAAGCCGATGGCTAGAGGCAGCATCTTCTCTGGCGGGTTGATACGCCTGGAGGGGATAGCCCGTCGCCGTGTCCGTTCCATGCGGGCGTCCATATCCCGGTCGAGGTAGTTGGTCAGGCCATTGCAACCGGCGCTTCCCATAAGGATAGCCAACACGGTCAGTGATAACCGGCCCCAAGAGGGATGTCCCAGACCAGCCACGATAGCCGCACACATGCCCACGAAGGTCAAGAGAGCGGTCTCTCGGGGTTTCATCACCTCGAGGTAGTTCCAAACCCCTTGCCTGGTCGGCCTGACCAGGCTCTCTGCCCCACCTATCTTCGCCTCGGTATGTGTTTCCTGCTCTACGCTCAACCGTCCACCCCTAACCATCTCTTGGTAAAAGGGCCGGGAGAATTATACCACAGAGGTCAGAAGAGAGGCAATCGGGTACTCCCTCTCTGCCAACGTTTTAGAGAAGAAGGGAACTAACCGGTGCCCGATGGCTTTAGAGCGGTGACCCTCTCCTCGGCTCGCAGAGGGAGAGATCTCTCCCTCTGCCCTCGGTAAGTTGTGTTACCATGATGATCCGGATATCGCTGTGCCCAGAATCCTCTCGCATCATTCGGCTCACATCCAACCCCTCATGGTCTCCTTACAGGGTCTTGTGGGAAGCGACAAGGGACGGGGATTCGAGGTGCTAAGGAGGATGAGCGACTTGGCGGCGGCAGGCAAGAGAAAGAGTGCATAATGGCCAAGATGGATACCCATCTGCTTCGGCAAGCCAGGAGCCACCTGTCTTTAGGATGACAGGTGGCTTCGTTTTTCCTCAGACCTGTGAGTGGGGCTAAACTATCATCTGTCCCCCGAAGACCACCACCGCCCGCAGGATCAACCCGCCAAAGAGGATGCAAAGGGCTGAGAGTAGGGCGGTCACCGGGGTGGCGGTTTCCTCTCTCAGGGCTATGAACTCTAATCCTAGGGGGACGAGCAGGCCGGTGAGGACGACTCCCACCCAGAAGAAGGGGCTCAGAGAGCCAGAGATGAGCAGCCCTGCCGCTCTAGCGGCGTCTGGTGTGGAGAAAGCGCGCAGCCAGATGAAGTAACCACTGAGCACTATTAACTCGATGACCATAACCAGAACATCGACTTTGGCCAGTTTGGCCACCGCCTCCGCAGTGGTGGTATGGCCTACCTCGCCAAAAAGGCGGCGCAGGAAGGGGCCGATCCCGGTGGAGACGATGACCAAGAGAGCAGCGATGCCTGTGGAGATAGCCGAAGCGACGAATAGGGCCGGAAGGGGCAGCGCACCTCTCCACAGGGCCCGATTGCTGGCGCTCAATAGTACCCCGGTGTAAGCGATGAGCAACGCCGCCAAAACGAAAGCCACCCAGCCCAAAATATTCACCCCCGGCACTAGAGGGCGAAGCAAGGAGGCGAGGGCGCTGAAGAAGCCTTTCTCCCCGGTAGGGAAGGTCTCAGCGAACCACAAAGCGATCAGGGCTATGCCGACAACCGCCCAGACAAGGAGTATCCAGCTGCCCATGGACATGGGCGAGGCCAGTCTAAAGCCAGTGAACAGGTGCCAGGCCCGCAACTGCTGACCCAGGTCTAAAACCAGAAACAGGGAACCCAGCAAAGCCACGGGGACACCGAGGTAGGTGGCGAACCTCACCCATTCCTCGTGTTTACCCCCGCTAAGGCGATCCGCTAGAAAGGCGGTAAAATAGGCCCCTCCAGCAATGCCAGCGAGCCAGAGATAGACTATAACCTCCCACCGCCAAGTCATCGCTTCTCACCCCCTTCAGAACTCTTCTCAGCAGTCAATTCCTCTTTGCGCCTGAATAGTAGCCAGAAGGGAAAGGCTACAACCGTGCCCGCGGCGATGAGCCCGCTGAGCCATTGGAAAAGCACGTTAGAGGTCGCCACTTTAGGCGAAGGAGGCAGCCCGTAGAGTGACGTTGGCCTGGGAAGAACGTAGATCACCCCCAACCCTCCTAGTTCTGACACCCCGTAGAGATGAGCGTCGGGGTTTCCGTTGTTTTTGAGGGTTCGCACCCGCTCTTCCGCCCGAGCGATGAGTCCAGCCCTTTCGCCAAACAGAAGCGCCTCGGCAGGACAGGCTTCGACGCAGGCTGGTGACTGGCCACCGGTCACCCGGTCAAAGCAAAAGGTACACTTTCGTGCCGTTCCTTTGGGCTCGCCGAGATGAGGCACATTGAAGGGGCAGGCAGCCACGCAGTAGCCGCAACCGATACACCACTTTTGGTCGATGACCACATACTCACCACGATGGGCCGCTGCTCCCGTAGGACAAACAGAGACACAACTGGCCTGGGTGCAATGCATACACTGGTATTTGCAGAAAGGGAAATCCCCCGGATCATCTGGGCCGATCTCCCTCAGTTTGATTATGGTCCAGGTATCGGCCGAGAGATCGCGTGGGGTTTCGTAAAGCCCCTCGCTATCGGTTGACACCTGGGGCAGTTTGTTCCACCGCTTGCAAGCAACTTGGCAGGCGCGGCAACCGATGCATTTAGAGGCGTCATATAACATCGCCTTCTGGGTGGGCATTGCGGAGGCCTGCTCATGGGGCGCTCCGATGAGGAGAAGACCGCCCACGCCAGCCGTGGACAATTTTAAGAAATCCCTTCGACTGAATGGCATAGCCCTCACTCCTCTTCGCCCTCTTCTGGCCCCTTCTTGGCGAGTTCCCGGGCCACCGCTGCGCCAGCCACACCCACGCCGATCCCCACCAAGGTTCCTAAGCCGCCGGTCACAAGAGGCTCGGCGATCAGTCTCTTCGGTTCCTCCACTGGGGGGTACGCCTCCGGCGGGGTCAGTGCATGTAGTTCGACCACCTCGTAGAGCGTATCGACGTAGGGGAAGTCAGGCTCTACGCAGCCGATGCAGGGGCTGTTGCAACCGATGCACCAGTTGATGCCGTTATTCCACAGCCGAATGGGGCAATCGGCATGGGTGGCTGGCCCCTTGCAGCCCAACTTGTAGAGGCAGTAGGGCTCGGATAGTTCCTGGGCAAACTTCCCCTCATCGAAGTGGCCCCGACGAGGGCAGTTGTCATGGATCAGTTTGTCGTAGAAGGCTGTCGGTCGGCCGAAATCGTCCACCTCCACCGCTCCCAGTCCCCCGATGAGCACCGTGGCCACCGTTCCCACGAACCAGTCCGGGTGGGGCGGGCAGCCGGGGATGTTCACCAGCGGGGTCTCGATCCCGGCCTCGGCGAAGACATCACCCACCCCCTGGCAGCCGGTGGGGTTGGGCCGAGCAGCGGGGATGCCACCGTACGAAGCGCAGGTGCCCAAAGCCAACACGGCTAGTGCATCCTGGCCTAGATTGGTCAGGTGCTCCAAAGCGGTGATGCCCTTCCCAGCCCTCTCGCCGATCTCGCAGTAGATCCCCTCGTCTTTCCTCGAGAAGGCGCCTTCGGCCACCAGGACGAAGCCCCCTTTGTTCTGGGTCGCGATATCGTACATCGCCTCGATGACCTGGTCTCCCTGCCCGGCCATTATTGTAGGGTGGAAGCCAAGACTTACATGCTTACCGGGCACTACCTGGTCGAGCAGGACGTTCTGGATCTTAGGGCTGACGCTATTCAAGATGGAGACCGAACAGCCAGAGCAGCCCCCTGCCTGGAGCCAGATCACTGGCACCTCGCTGACCGCTGCTTCCAACAGTTTAGTAAAGCCGGGGATATCTGCCAGGGCTAGTCCTAGGGCAGCCACCGAGCCGGCCGAGAGTTTCAGAAAATCGCGTCTGGTTACGCTGGTAGGCTTCTTCATCCTAAACCTCCTCTTATTCATCATTCATCGGCTAACTGACCCGAAATCGACCCAGTTCGCGCCCCTTGGGCGTAACCAGATGGACGGCGCAGGCGAGGCAGGGGTCGAAGGAGCGGACGATCCGCACCAACTCGAAGGGGTTCTCCACGTCGCGTACCTTGGTTCCCTCTAAAGCCTGCTCCACCGGTCCTGGCTGTCCCTGGTCATCTCGAGGGGAACAGTTCCAGGTGGTGGGCACTACACATTGATAGTTGGCGATGACGCCATCTTCGATTCGAATCCAGTGCCCCAGCGCTCCGCGCGGTGCCCCCCAGAGCCCCATCCCCTCAGCCTCTGAGGGAAGCTCATAGTCCACATAGACCGGCTCCCCAGGCTTCAGTTCCAACACCCACTCCGCCATGGCCTCGGCCACCCACTTGGTCTCTAACGCCCTGGCGGCGTGCCGGCCCAAGGTGGAGAAGAGAGCGGTAACCGGGGCTCCTAAATATGTCAAGGTATCATCCACTATCTTCCTAACTTTAGGAGCATCCGCGGTATAGGAGACCAGCATGCGAGCCAAGGGGCCCACCTCATAGACCTGGCCATCGTAGCGGGGTGATTTCAGCCAGGAATAGGCGCCCTCTTTGTAAGGGTCGGGCTCCGTCGCCCCTTGGGAGGGGTGCAGGCCAGAAGGGGAACGGAATCGGCTGC
>JBHIDN010000021.1:0-10092 GCA_046760125.1 Anaerolineae bacterium | reverse complement strand
CGTATATCCACCACGACCAGAAGGCGGGCGCAGAGAGGGCTAGGAGCGGAGTGGTCAGGGCCACCCAGCGTTTGTGAGTGGTCACATAGACGAATCCGTAGAAGCCCAAGCCGGCCACGGATAGGCTGGAGAGGGTTAGAAGGTGGTAGGTGAACTCCATCGACCAGCCCCGTGCTCTTGTCAGTAGGGCGCTCAGGAGGAAGAAGGTGGGTGGATAGGACCAAGCGAAGAGGGGCACACCGCTATCCCAGAAGGGGTTCCAATCCACGTGGGGGAAATAATGGAGGACGATCCTCGTTTTGGTAAGATGCCCATAAGCGTCCATCCCTTTGGGGAAGCCGGTTACCGCCCCCATGGAGTAGGCGAGAGCGCAGGTGACAGCAACGATGATCGCTACATCCGATATAGTTCGTAAAACGGGTTTTATATCCCCTCTCATTATCGCGGTTGTCTTCTTGTCGCGTACGCCATTAGGCCCAAGAGTGTTGCCCCCGTTACACCATATCCTAGCCACTCATCCCACACTCTACCGTGTCTAAGTTCGATCACCTGCTCTCCCGGTTCGGGTTCGAGGAGCATGAACCCCAGCCTGTCTGGCTCTATAGGCACCCTTTCACCTTCAGAATGGGCTCTCCAACCCCCATCGTAGGTCATCTTCACCAAGATCGCCTCGCCTTCTCCCAAGTCTGTTTCTATAGTTAACCGATCGAGCCTCTTCCAGGAGTAGGAGATCCTTCGCCCTCGTTCTATGAGATCTATATATCTTTGTAGGCGTTCTTTATCTGCGGCGCTTTGGAGGGAAGGCAAGGAGCGCATCTCTCTTAAATCGATGGCCACAACGAGGTCGGAGGAGAGGAGGGGTACTTGAAAGACTTTGTTCCCCCCTTGGTCGTAAACGGGGGGGAGCAGCCCCTCGAATTTCTCGGGATGCGCATAATCGTGAAACGGGTCCGATGATTCAGGGTAGTTCACCAGGATGTACCGGACGTTGAAGGCTTTTGCCCAAAGCACGGCCAGAGAGCCGTCTTCTCCGGTATTTATCTGGTAGGTGGCGTGTTCCCACCAGGGGTTGGTAGCCGACTGGTCTAGCCCTCCTCTCACCTGGGCCACGTCGGAGAAGAGGTTCAGCCAGAAGGTGGTGTTGCCGGTGACATAGACCCTTTCCTCCTTCTCAATATGGTCCGCGAACCAACGGGCGATCTGGTATTCGAAGGTATCGGCGATACCGGACCGGGGCCGAGTTATAGTGTGTGCAACTTGCAAGAAGGGGAGGGATAGAACTCCTAGAGATGGTATGAGGCTCAGGGCAAATAGGACGGCATATACCTTTCCGCTTTTCTTTGAGGCTAGAGAATCATAGATCCAGGTGACGGCCAGAGCCAGAAGCAAGGTGAAAGCCATGTCTAATTCTGGCATATATCTCTTGGGCTGAGGGGCTATAGCCAAGCGGAGGCCGTACCAAGAGAAGACTATCAGCCCCAGACTGGCTAGCCAAAGCAAGGATAAGAGTAGGGGTTGGAGTTTGGTCTTTCCCGAAAAGAGGATGAAGAGCCCGCCAGATAGAAGGAAGAGCAAAAGCAACAAGGGCCAAACCGTGACCAGGTTATGGAGCACCTGGGAGCCCGTGCCGAAGGAGAAGGAAGCCTTTATGAACGATAGGTTGAACCAGAAGGCACATAGTCCATAGGTGAGGAGGCCGGAGATGAGGCCCCTTTTCAGTTTCATGGAGGGCTGGCCGATCACCATCTCCGATACAAGGATAACGACTAATATCATCCCCAGGCCATACAGGGCGATGAAGTTGATGAGGGCAACCAGACCTGTGAAAAAGGCGGCTCCTAGATAGTGGGCCAGCTTAGGCTCCCTTAAGGCACGGAGGAAGAAAAGAGCCGCCAGCGGGGTGAAGGCCAAAGCGCAGGTGTGGGGCCCTTCCCCATAAAGCATGAGTACCAGGAGCCGCCAGGGGGCGTAGCCGAACCCTTGGGCCACATTCCTCACCTCGGGTATGAGATAGACGAAGGAGGGGAGGAGGCTATAGGCCAGGGCGGCCGAAATGGCGGTTAGGCGGCGCTTGGCTAGATACAAAACCAGGGCGTACCAAGTGAGGGGAGCGAGCAGATACAGAGAGGCGGTGACCAGCCGATAAGCGGCGGGGATACTAAGGGAGGAAAGAGCATGGATGAGGGCCAAAGTATAGGGTAGTAGAGGGGTATAGAAGATGCGAAAAGGGTATCCGCCATACCAAAGGGGGTTCCAGGTAGGGTAGGGAGGGTGCTGGGTGATGAATCGAGCCACGGCCATATATACCGGTTCCACCGAGGCCCTATATTGGGTATATTGGCCCTGGAAGAGGGGGTAGACGACGGCTACGTTGAGAACTAAGAGCCCAAGCAGGGCTACGATGTCCTTCGTTCTGGATGCCCATCTGTTCTCACCCATCTCCCCTCTCCCTGAGGAGATTATACACCCACTTGGCGGTTTTCACACCGCTTTCACCAACACAGATAGTGAAAAGCCCCTTCAAACGAGGGGCCAAAGCACAATGGACAACCCTATCCTTTAGGTCGCTGTCCCGGGAGTCCCCTCCTCATCCTCATAGGGCTCTAACAGATATCCATGCGCAAAGTACCAGAAGGCGAAGAGCCAGAGCAGGATGAGGATGGTGCCGCCATAGTCGTGGAAGATGACGGCGGGGAGTTGCCCTACGTAGTAGGCCACGACGCAAACGACGCTTATGCGCAATAGATTCACCAGGAAGGTGCCCAAGAATCCCAGAATCACCGTCTCCACCTTGCTGCGGCGGGTATAGGGGCCCTGGAGGCCGGTGAGGAGGGTGATGAGGAAGAGGATGAAACTCTGCCAGCCGACGCAGTTCCAACTGATGTATATGGGTATGGTGCTCGCGCCCTTGGTCAGGTAGAGGGAGGTTTGGCTAGCAGCAGTGCGGATGCCGAAGAGCCTTAGGAGGGCAGCGATCATCCTGGTCTCCATAGGCACCACCCAACCCCTGAGGAATTCGTCCAGCCCCAGTCTCATCACCACGCTGGTGAGAAGATCGTTGAAGGTGGTGACCAGGGGCAGAAGGAGGAATATCACCGAGGCGATAATGAGTAGCAATTGATAGGTGAGCCTACCGGGCTCGCTCGCTGCTTGGGCCCCATCCATGGTCGATTCCCTTAACACCCGGCTCTCCTTCTCTCTCGACTTCTGATTCCCCTTGATCTCTTGATGAGTATCATGAAGAGGGGGATGAAGGGCGCTAGGAGCAACAGGCCTAAGACACCTTCGGGCACGATGGTGGCGGTGACCAGGCGTGAATCGTTATAATCGCCATCCCAATAGACGACTACCGCTCCTACGCTCTCGACGTCGAGGACCAGTCGCTCGCCGTCGGCGAAATCATAGGTGCTGGTGGGGAAAGAGGTGGTGAGTAGAAGAGGAGAGGTCGTCTTCCCAGGAACTGCCACTGAGCCTGTACCTAAGACCATAGCGCCGACGCGGAGGGTGAAATCGATGCTCTTATCCCCGCCAGCGGAGTTTGTGGCGTAGATATAGACCATCGCCGTACCGCTCTCTAACGACTGGGAGGCTTCAAAAGTGTCGGAGTAGAAAGAGACGTCTTGCTGTGTGTTTGTTGAACCACCACTGGGTTGACTCTGATACATCATGTAGGTTAGAGGGTTGGTATCATCGTAGAACCAGAAGGTGCTGGAGTTATCGGCGACCGCCTCTACCTCGGTGGACATGATCGCCAGGGCGACGATGGCGGCCACTAGAACGATGATCGCTGTGAAGGCGGGGCGGAAGCGTGGGCGTTTAGGGAGGGATAACCAACGGCTCAGTTTGAGAGTTGAGCCTGCATCTTCCTTTTGCTGACTCTCTCTAGGGTGATCGAGGGGCGACAGGATGGCCTTCTGAGTCAGCGCCTTCTTCAACTGCTCCAGAGACTTGGGACCGAAATTGTGTATGGAGAGCAAAGCCATCTGGCCATTCTCCATCCGCTGTAGCAGCTGTCCTAGAGTGGTCGTCTCTGCATCTTTGAGACAGTTGTGAACCCGCGTAGAAAGACCGAGGATCTCAAGAGGCGCTTGGTCCAGCGCACTCTTCATCTGCTCCAACGATGCGGGGCCGATACCTTTAATTGAGATGAGGCTCCCCTCACCCTTTTCCATTCGGGCCAGCAATTTCCCGATCTGGCTTACGCGTGCTCTCCTGAGAGCCTTTACCAAACGTTCTGACAGATCCAACTTATCGATCGGCGTGACTTGGAGAGCGGTTTGCACCTCTTCCAACGACCTGGGCCCGAACCTTCGAATCGTTAGCAGAGCCTCGTCGCCTCTACGTAACCGCTCTAGAACCTCGCCTACCTGGGTTATTCCCGCACTCTTTAGACGGTTGAAAACCCGCGTGGAGAGCCCCAGTTCCTCTATCGGCATCTGCCTGACTAATGCCGGTGCCCTTTCGGGGAGGCGACTCTTCTTACCTTTGGGCAGTAGTCTCCTGAGTTTCTTTCCGAACCGAAGCCTTCCCAGAATCTCGGTGATGCGGCCAGACTTGGGCGTCCTGTGCCATCCCCCTTCGTCCTTCTCCAGGAGCCCCTTCAAAGCCGCATAAGCCTGGAAGGGGACCAAGAGGTTGCTCAAGACCAAAAAGGAGAAGATGCCGCTCCAGTTACGGTGCACGCCGCGTTCCAAGAAGAGCCCCGAGAGGTTCATGATTACTAGGGAGAAGAGGTTGCTGAAAACCAGGCACCAGCCCAAGAGCGCTGTCCAGTAGGGTATGTGACTGTGGAGGATCAACTCGGAGATGAACCAGCAACTGGTGCCGAGGATGAAGAAGATCGATTGCAGGTAATAGGGAGCGTAGTAGAGGAACTCCGCTTTCTCTCGTAGTGAGATGTGGGGTGAGCGTAGAACCTTCCAGAAGTACTTCTTCACGTTATAGGTGTGTCCTTCCGCCCAACGCATCCGTTGTCTGGTCAACTGCCTGAAGTCAGATATGCACTCGGCAGGAGCCTGGATGAACGGGGTATAGAGAACTTTGTAACCATCGAGGTATAGGCGGAGGGTGAGTTCCCAATCTTCGGTGATGCTCGTTCCCCAGCCGTGCTTCCGCAAGACATCAGCCCGGATCATGAAGACTGAGCCAGAGATCATCTTCATAGAGCCGAGGAGTTCTTGGCCTGGCCGTTCGATGACGTAGGAGCCGCTGAACTCGACCCGGATGCCACGAGTGATCCAATTCTGACTCGCGTTGAGCATGTGCCATTGATAACCTTGCACCACTGCCACTCGATCGTCGGCGTAGCGTTGGCCATCTCCATTCCCACTGTAGAAGTAAGCCAGGAAACGGGTGATGACATCTGGGGGCGGGATGAAGTCAGCGTCGAAGACTATGACGAACTCGGTGCGGGGATCCATGCGCTGGAGGGCCACCTGGAGAGCGCCGCCTTTGAAGCCACTTCGATCCTGGCGGTGGCTTATCTTCACCCTAGGGTGCTCAGCCCATCGTTCCAGTATCTTGGTCGTCTCGTCGGTGGAGTCATCGGCGACGATGACCTCGTAGTTTTCATAATCGAGGGAAGTAGAGGCGGTGAGAAGCCTGTCTACCACCTCCTTCTCGTTATAGAGAGGGAGGTGGATAGATACAAAAGGCTGTACCCCTGGCTCTATGCGGTATCCGTTTGCGAAAGCGTAGTCAACGCCATTGCCGAAGATCTTGCGCAAACCATTCTGTAACCCGTTGCGCAAGCCCTTGTCCTCGACATGTCCGTTACCGTTGACCAGACCATTTTCACCGTTAAAGAGCAAGATGAGGGCGATGCTGGCATAGTACTTTAGAGCATAAGCGAAGAAGGAGACTCCCAAGGTTAAGCCGATGAGGGCGAGAACTTGTCCTCCCAATATGGCAAAGCCTGCTAAGAGGAGGGCCAAGGGGGCTCCCATCAAGATGGATTTTTGTCTGGGGACCGAATCGATGGTCGCTCGTAGCCTTCTTCCAAGGAGGGAAAGATTGATAGCCACTTCTCTTCTCAGCCCATTGCCCTCTCTAAGGGCCTTAATCAACTCTCCAGGGCTCTCCTCCTTTAGGAAATAGGCCTCTGCTCCCGCGGCCAGGGCTTGAGCACGCCAGGTATCCTCGGCGGCGAGGAAGATGATCCTTGCCTGGGGGTGATCTTTTTTGATCAGCCGGGTGGCCTCGATACCATCGAGGGAGGGCATGGCCTTATCCATGAGGATGAGGTCGGGCTGAAGGGTGCGTGCCCTCTTTATCGCTTCCCAGCCATCGGCTGCTTCACCGATTACTTGGATATCCTCCTCCAGTTCGAGGAGCCTTCGCATCTCCTCTCGAATGGAGGCTTTGTCATCAACTAGGAGAACCCGTATCATAAACCCTCTCTGAAATCATAGATGATTTCCCGTCGATTTTCATCGGTCTGAGGGCTAGTTTTGCATACAAAAAAGGCTGATCTTTAAATCAGCCTTTAGTCTTACCCCTCTTCTTTCTTATAGGACTTAGGTCTTAAGACTTCAGTCTATATCGACCAATTTGTGCTTGATGGCGTAGAGTATCGCCTGGCTGCGATCGTTCACCCCCAGTTTGCTGAAGATACTTCCCAGGTGACTCTTGACCGTTTTCTCTGTGATGAAGAGTTCCTTGGCGATCTCCTCGTTCTTCAGCCCTCGAGCCAACGCTTGTAAGACTTCTAGCTCCCGCGGCGTGAGCGCCTCGTGGGGCAGTTCCCTCTCTTCGGCTCGGTGAGCGAACTCGTCTAGTACTTTGCGTAGGACGGAGGGGGCCATGAGCGACTCCCCTTGCGCCACCCTCCGGATCGCCTCCGCCAGGTCATCGGAACTTATATCTTTCAGGAGGTAGCCGCTGGCCCCGGCTTCTATCCCTTCGAAAACGTATCTGTCATCATCGTAGTTGGTGAGGACGATGATCCCTATCTGGGGGTTTTGGGCTTTGATACGGCGGGTAGCCTCGACCCCATCCAGTTTGGACATCCGGATATCCATCAAGACCACATCGGGAGCCAAACTCTCGGCCAGGGCCACCGCCTCCTGGCCATCGGAGGCCTCCCCTACTACCTCTACCCCCTCTTGGAAGCCCAAGATGGTGCGGAGCCCTTCCCGCACGATAGGATGGTCATCGGCGATCAGGACGCGGATAGTTTCATGCCTCATCAGCCACTTCCAATGCCTTCACCGGCACACGAACCCTGATGGCCGATCCTCCTCCGGGGACGCTCTCGATCTCCAGATCTCCCCGCAGGATGTGGGCTCGCTCTTGCATCCCCATGAGTCCAAACTTCTTCTCTGTCCAAGCCCGTTGTATCGCTTCTTGCCAGTCAAACCCTCGGCCATCGTCGGTTACGATCAACTCTACCTCTCCTGGCTCATACTTGAGGTGCACCAGAACGTGCTCGGCCCCCGAGTGTTTCTTGACGTTAGCAAGCGATTCCTCTGCGATAGCGATCAAGTTCCCCTTGGTTTGGGGAGGGAGTTCCCTTTCCTGGCCGGTGACTTTGAGGGTAGCGGCGATCCCTGTGTCCCGCTCGAACTCGCTAACGGACCGCTCCAGTACGTGTTTCAGGCTGACCTCCTCTACATCGGCCGCGCGGAGGTCGAAGAGCAAGCGGCGCAACCCCTGGAGACTGGCCTTGACCTGCTGTTTAATTCTCCCTAACTGTTCCTCCGCCTTCTCGCTATCTCTGCCTCTCAATCTCTCGTAGATCTCTAGTTGCAGAAAGACCGCTGTCAACTCCTGGATCAACCCGTCGTGGATCTCCTGGGCCAAGCGCTTCCGTTCCCAAAGATAGCCTCGCTCTTCTGCGTCCACGTAGGCCAGGGCGGAGGCGATCACCTTGGCACTGGGCTCCGCCAGGGCGGTTAACTTTTCCAGATCCTCCTGGACGAAGTTCTCGCTGCCTCTTCTGTTGCTGACGGAGAGGACGCCGATGACTCGGTCTTCTACGATGAGGGGCACACACACCGCATCTTTGATATCTCTCTCCACGCCGGCAAAGCGAGGATCTCTGGCCGGCCCCACTAGTAGGAGAGACTCTTTATGATCGGCCACCCAGGCGGAGATGGAACGCCCCAGATGCCTCCTGGCCGCCCGTACTATGGTCTTCTTGGGCCCTCCGGCTAGGCCCATGGTGAGGAGTTCCAGGTCGTGATCGAGGAGGATTATGGAGCCCTCGTTGGCCTCGGTAGCACAGATAGCCACCTCCAGCAAACCACCTAATAGCGCCTGCAAGGTGGTAGCAGCGGAGGTTTCGAGAAAATCCCTTCTCATCCGGACCTTTTCCGAAGGCATGGAGAACCTCTACACTACTTTATGATATTCGTCCTTTGGTGTCAAGTCGATAGGATAAGGGGCTCTCGCCGACGTTCCTCCTTTTTGAAGTCAAGCATCCTCTCCGCTGCGGCCATTGCCTCCTCCGGGGTCTTGCCTTTCCGCGGTAGGGTGCAGGAGACCCAAAGGAACTTCAGTTGTTCAGCATATCTTCTGTTCATCTCCTTGAGAACCAGATGGGTGACGTTACCGGTAATGCGCTGACCTACACCGTCGGCGTCCTCCCTTCTACATTTGAGGAGGGCTACGGCGAACCGATCAGGTCCATAGCGAGCCACGATGTCGTAGGAGCGCACGTTTTGCTCGATGGCTTGACCTATGCGCTTGAGAGTCGTCTCGGCTACACTTTCTCCCCACTGGGATTTGAAATCGTCAAACCGTTCCAGTTCCAGGATCAGGCAGGAGATGGGGAGAGAGCGTTGGAAGAACCGCCCTACTTCCCGTCGTAATTCTCGGCAGAAGAACTCGCGGCTATAAAGCCCGGTGCTCTCGTCACGTACTACCAGACCCCGGCGAGCCTGTTCCCTCTCATAAGCCAGCCGCAGTCTCTTGCGCAGTACTCGTTCTCGGTCATCTTCCCACCCTTGCCAATACCAGAGGAGGATCAATGTAGCGCCGAAGGTGATCAGCGTGAGGATCCATTTTACGTATAGGCTTTGTGTGGTGGTTAGGGGCAAGAATTGAACGAGAACGAGTCCTAGGGCAGAGGTCAAAGCGATGCCAAAGTAGAAGCGGCGGGCCAGCATCTCCCAGAAGTCGGTGGCCCGCTCCGCTCTCATCGCCTTGGCGATCTCGGCCGAGGTCTTTCTCCTGGGATCGGCGAGGATATCCATCTGGCCAAGAAACTGTCTCCGCCTCCATTTGCCGGCCACGACGACGCCTCGCAGGAAAAAGAGGACGGTTATGGCCATCAAACCCAAGAGAGGCCAGATGGATGGCGTAAAGTAGCGTTCCAGGTCTCCCAAGGTGGTCGCTCCTCCAAAATCGATAAGTGCAGATCCCTATGAGTAATCTATACACTCTTTACCCGGTTTGACAATCCCCCATTTGTCCTACTCCTCAAAAAGGGAAAACGTTCCCCGGCTGCTGATCCCTGAAGAGACGAGATATTGGTCATGGCCCTGCAGTAACGTGTCATACATAATCGACCACGGGTTTTTTGGGAGGCCTCGGCGGAGGTAGGAGATGGAAATGGCAAGGCTAGGGTTGCTTCTGAGCCTCTTTCTATGGCTACGACCGCCTGCAGAGGGGTTGCTACCTCTCCTTCCCCGTGGGTGAACTGGGGCCTTTCCAGCAGTCCGACCCTGAGGCAGGGATACCACCGGAGGTGTAGGGGGCTGGCTGCGCGGAGTAGGAGCAAAGTAGCCCCGAACCATCTTCAGAAGTACTGACTTTGGTGGGAGAACCGAGGGGCGGCCCGTGCCCGCCGTGACTGGGCCGCCGCCGGTGCCCGGCGCGAACGGATTGCGGCCCTGGGCTGGCTGGTGACAGATTCACAACTGCGCCCCCCCGACCCGGACTTCCCAGTGCAGAGCCTGGGTTGTCCCGTTGGCTGACAAGAGTGGCTGTCAGGTGGAGTATCTTTGGCGACCGATGTCTGACTCGATGGGCGGGAAACTCCACATTGAATATAGATGAAAGCACCTCCCTTTCAAGAGAGGTGCTTTTAAGAGTTGAGAGAGCGGGTGATGGGATTCGAACCCACGACATTCTGCTTGGGAAGCAGACACT
>JBHIDN010000020.1:0-10156 GCA_046760125.1 Anaerolineae bacterium | reverse complement strand
CAGGGAGACCCGAATCAGGGCCTCACCCGGCGGAGGCTTGGGACGGGGATACTCAGGCAAGAGTTTCAGTTCCCCGTCGTAGAGCAGGGCTCTCATGAATCGCTCCCCTTATAAGTTAGACTGAAAAGAGGGGCCGTGTCTCTGACTAATTAGACGGCCCCTCATCTGCCAATACCAAGTAGTGATCGCTACCGCTCCCCGATATCGGTCAAAAGCCAATGTTCCCCCTCGCTAGGCTGGATGAAGGTAGCTACGAACTCCCTAGCAAGGTCCTCAGTGCTGAAAAGGAGAGTCTCCTCCGGTGCAGGCCCCCATTCAACCTCATAGGTCACCGCCGGATCGTCCAGCCCCAGCGCCTCGGCTTCCTCTACCACCGAGAGGTCACTAGTCAACTGCAAAGCTCCTGGCTCATCGCCGGCCCTCAGACGGCGCAGGAACTCGAAGAGAGAGGCGTAAGGGCTGGGCTGGGTGATCTCCCAGAGGCGATCATAGAAGGGTGCATCTGGGGGAAGCGTGACCTGGGGCACGTACTCATCCCCCCGTCGCTCCCAGAGCGCACTGAAAAAGCGATGGGCGCAGGCATGGCATTCAAAGAATATCTCCTCTGGGTAGTCAACGAGAAAGGAACTTCCCTTCACCTGCAAAAGGGATAGGTCATCTGAGGCAAAGGATATCTCGCCGTCGGTTGCTACCCAAAGGTCGTCTCTGGGCTCTAATTCGGTGGGCCAAACCCTCTCCCACCCTGTCTCCCTGCCACGCAGAAGAAGATAATAAGGGTTTACCGAGCTAGCCCCGATAGAAGCGAAGATGATGCCCAGTTCATCCCCCACCAGGCGGGCATCCAAGATAGCATCTCCCTCCGTAACTGGATAGCAGTCAAAGGGGGTTCCCCCCTGGCCCCAAAAGAGGACGATAGGGTGGAGGCCGAACTTGACCAGGTAAAGGGTAGGTTCCACCCTCACGAGATCGACCCCCATGACTCCCATCTCCACCCCAACCTCTTGGCTCAGGGAGAAGAGTTCGTCCGCTATCTCTTCCTCGGACATCTCTTCTATCTCCGGCAGGGAGAGATAGAGGGCCAAAGCCTGGAAGGCCGCCTCCTGAGCGGTCTCGAAGTCGTGCTCCTCCTGAAAAGCGGCAGCCTCAGCGAAGTGGTCTCTGACCTCTTGCATTAGCGTGGCCACATCGACGGTGGGTGTGGGACTCGGCGTAGCGGTAGGTGTAGGACTGGGCACGGGGGTAGGTGTATGAGTAGGAGCCATGGTCGCCGTTGGAAGAGGGGTAGGAGAAGGGATCGCTAAACTAGGCGTGCACCCAAAAACTAGCAGGACAAAGATCAAAGTGAGGAGAAAATAACCCCTAACCTTCGACATTCTCACCTTTTTCCCCAAGCGAAGGGGTCGGGAATCGGCATATTCCAGCAAGATAAGGATCGGAGGCGCCAACCTCCACGCCCCCGAATTCTTTACATAGGCGGGCTTATATCCACCGGCTGGTTGACGTTAGAGATCTCCTGCAGGAAGTGGAACTCACCACTCTCGCCCTCGCAGGTGCCGGAGGCATCGACGGTTCCCTTCACCGGATAGTTGCCTGTTACCGCCACCCACCAGTTCTGCTCCGCAGTGGTGAAGGTGCACTCCGGGCTGATCCCACTGAAGGCCGTGGCTCGGTAATGGCGCGCGGGAATCCCATTTACCTCTTCCAGCCCCACGAAACTGGCATCTCCGGGCTCTGCGAAGGAAAGAGCGCCCCAGAAGCCGAGGAGGGTAAAACTCTCGATCATGGAGGGGTCAGCCATGGGAAACTCCGTCCACTCCCCGCCCTCCTCATCCCGAGTCCACATCTTGCCTTCATCCTCGATATAGAGCCACTCCATGTATCCCTCTTCTTCGTTGGCCATCTTCCAGACGATGTGCATGGCTCTGGTGGGTTTGTTCTGGATCTTACCGTTGCCCTCCCAACTACCAGCCTGGAACTCACCCTCAGTGACACCACTGAACTCCATACGGAAATGGTAAGCATAGGAATCCAGGTCGTTAAGGGCGCTCTCTTCCAGGGCAAAAGGTAGTTCTTCCTCTGGAGTTTCTACCGCCTCCGGTGTCTCCACCGCCTCTGGGGTTTCTGCCGCCTCTGGGGTTTCTGCCGCCTCGGGCGTCTCCACTACCTCTGGGGTTTCTGCCACCTCTGGCGTCTCCGCGGGCGGCGGGGTGGCAGCGCCGGGGCCACAAGCCAGACTCGCAGCGATCAGCAGGGAGAGAACCGCCAAGGCGACTAACCACGCTCTTTTCTTATCCATATCTTTCCTCCTTTTCTATCGCCCATCTCAAGGGCTGAGGGAAACTTTTCATCATGTCGAGTGGAAAGTGGCCCTCACATATAGAAAAACCGCTTCCTCAAAGTCTTAAAGATTTTACCCTCTCGAGACTAGATTGTCAACCCAGACGCTGACCCAGGACAAGAGGGGGGTCCCGTTGCCGAGCCTAGACTATGACCTGGCGGAGGAAGAAGAGAGCCGCCATGCTGGCCACACCAAGCCCCGCCGCCAGGAGGCACCCCTTGGCTAAGGCTCTTGAGCCCCCTCGCAAGAGGCTATATAAACCGACCACGAGACCTACTGGTGGAAGGAGAAAGGAGAGGGCATAGAGAAGCCGCTCCGGCTTCCTCTCCCACTCCACCAGGAGGGGGCTGGCGTTGAAGATCGAGGAGTAAGTACCGCTGATGATGCCAATGAGCAGGGTGAAGACGAAACCGCGGATGGTGACCCCTCCGAAGAGGAGAAGAGCGGTCAAGGTGAAGACCACGGTGAGTTGAGTATTTATGGAACGGTCGAGGGTCTGGATGATGCTATGGTTCACAATACTCTCTATCGGTTCACCTGCTCTCCGCTTCATATTCTCTCGGATGCGGTCGAAGACCACTATGGTATCGTGTACCGAGAAGCCGATGACCGTCAGAAGAGCGGTCAAGAAGAGGGCATCCACCTCCCAATTCCGGAGGCGTCCCAGAATGGCAGCCACACCCACCACCACGAAGACGTCATGGATCATGGCTATGATGGCGCAGGTGCCGAAACGGACAGGTTTGGGAACATGCCGGAAAGCCCAGGAGATATAGAGTAGAATGGCGACGGCGGCCAACCCCACCGCGTAGAGGGCTCTTTGCTGCACCTCCTCCCCTACCGCCGGCCCCACCGACTCGAAGCGGAGTTCGGTGAGGCCGCCGAACCTCTCCTCCAGATCGGCCTCGATAGCCGTCTTTGTCGCCGAATCGATGTTCTTAGTGCGGATGAGGAAGACCTCCTCGCCCGAGGTCTGGACCATGGTGTCGCCGTATCCATGTTCGGCGAAGACCTCCTTCACCTGAGCGGGACGGACTTGGGCCCGGGCGAACTCCACCTCCAGTAAGGCCCCTCCGGTGAAGTCTATGGAGAGGGGGAGCCCAAATAGGGTAAGGAAGATCACACCCGGTATGAGGACCAGGGCGGAGATAAGGAAATACCAATATCGCTTTCCAATTATGTCAAGCATAAATCGTCAACGCCTCAAACCAGAGTTGCGCCCTCGCTCCATATCGCATTCATATCCTCTCAGACACCGAACCACCAATGGGTCTTCGCTATATCTAAATCCATCACCAAGCGTAGGAAGGTACGAGTGACGGTGATAGCGGTAAACATACTCGCCAAGACGCCGATGGCCAAGGTGAGGGCGAAACCTTTGACGATGCTAGCCCCAAAGTAGGAGCCCAGCCAGAAGAGGATGGCACAGGTGATAAGGGTGGAGAAGTTGGAATCGCGGATAGAAGGCCAGGCACGGTTGAACCCCTGCTCCACCGCCAGATGGAGCCCCTTCCCAGCGCGGAGTTCCTCCTTGAGTCGTTCGAAGATGAGGATATTGGCGTCCACCGCCATGCCCACGGAGAGGATGAAGCCGGCGATGCCCGCCAAGGTCAAGACCACGGGTATTAACTTGAAAAGGGCGAGGACCACAGCGGCATATATCACCAAGGCCATATCGGCCAAGAGGCCTGGCAGACGGTAGTAGATGAGCATGAAGGCTATCACGATAGAGAGGCCTATCACCCCAGCCAGGGTACTCTTACGGACAGAATCCTCGCCCAGAGTAGGGCCTACCTCTCGGTGGGTCTCTATCCGCAAGGGGATGGGCAAGGCACCGTATCGAAGACGGATGACGATGCTTTCTGCCTCCGCGGGCGTGAAGCCCCCCTCTCTGGTGAGGAGCACCTGGCCTCTGGATATCACATCTTTGATGGTGGCACAGGAGACCACCTCCTTGTCCAAGACGATGCACATCACCTGGCCCACGTTCTTAGCGGTGTAATCGGCGAAGATCTGTGTCCCTTCCTCATCTAAGGCGAAGGCGATCTGGGTCTGATTGTAGTCGTCAACAGTTAGGTTGGCACTTTTTAGGTTCCGCCCGGTCATGATAGTCTCAAAGACGCGCTCCTCCGGCAAGGGAGTGGGGCCCAGAGGCTCAGTGGTGACTTCGGTCGGAGTGGCGGTGATGGTTGCGGTGAGGGTAGGCGTAGCCTCCACAGCGGCCGTGGGAGTGGCCTCGGCGGAAGGCACAGCCACCTCCTCCGTGGTCTGAACGAGGCTCCCAGGAGGCAGGTAGGTGTTCCCGGCGTGGATAAACTCCAGGAGTCCTGTCTTACCAAAGGCAGCGATAGCCTCCTCTGGGTTCTTGAGGCCAGGCAACTCTACGATGATCCGCCTCGTCCCCTGCAACTGAATCAAGGGCTCCGAGACCCCAAGCCCGTTAACACGCTTTTCGATGATGACCTTAGCGTTGGCTACAGCCTGGCGATCTACAGGCTCATCGGGAGGCACATCGGCCTCCAAGAGCACCTGCATACCCCCTTGGAGGTCCAGCCCTTCGCGTACCTCTATCTCCCGGTCGATCTGGATAGGACCAAGATGGAGGTGGATACCTGGATTAGTGGGGAGGTCCACCCAGATAGCCACAACGGCCAGAATTATGATGCCTCCAAGCAGGACAAGGTTCTTTCTAGGCATTGCCTTTCTTCACCTCTGAGATAACGGCATTGATGATAGACCATCAAGATGCAACTGTCAAATACCCTTGAATGGCCCCTCCCATAAAGAGGCCTCGAGAAGTCTCCGAACCCGATCCAAGACCTCCTGGAGGGAACCTGTTCGTTTGCAGGTAAGATCGCAATGCTGGCGGGCATCGTGCAGCCGATCCCACTCCTCCTCCAAATCTTCCCCTTCCCAGTGACTTTCGAGTCGTTGGGCGATGGTGGAGAGGAAAGCGTCAAGGTAGATGAGGAAGGCTGACTGCGACACCTCCCGCCACATGATAGACAGGTAGGAGTGCTCCTGGGCGCACTCGTCGGCCTCGTAGCCTAACTTTCGCAAAGCCTTCATCAGTAAACTCTTACCCTCGGCCTCCCAAAAGTAACAGCCCTTCAAGTGGGCACCAAGGTACCATAGCCCGCCGACCTATGATAAAGACTACTTTGCAACCGTCTTGGCCACTAACTCCGCCACTTCGCCGGGGTGGCGCGCCACTGGGACCCCAACCCCCTCGAAGGCCCGTATCTTCCCCTCCGCCGTGCCTCTCCCCCTGGAAATGATAGCCCCGGCGTGACCCATCCGCTTCCCCGGAGGGGCTGCTCGCCCGGCCACAAAGGCCACCGCCGGCTTGGTCATATGACGAGCGATGAACTCGGCCGCACGTTCCTCATCGCTGCCCCCGATCTCCCCGATGAGGACCACCACCTCCGTACCGAGATCCGCCTCAAAGAGTCGCAAGATATCTACGAAGTTGGAGCCCAGGATGGGATCGCCCCCGATCCCCACCACGGTGGATTGACCCAGGCCGCGCAGCGTCAACTCGTTCACCACCTCGTAGGTGAGGGTGCCACTCCGAGAGACGACGCCCACGCCCCCCGGCGTATGGATATCTCCAGGCATGATCCCCACCTTGCACTCCCCCGGCGTGATGACCCCTGGACAGTTGGGCCCGATGAGCCGCACCCCGCTAATATCCAAATATCTCCTCACCCGTATCATATCCAGGATGGGGATCCCTTCAGTGATGCAGACGATGAGCCCCACCCCCGAATCGGCGGCTTCATAGATGGCGTCGGGGGCGAAAGGGGCAGGGACATAGATGATGGAGGTATTGGCCCCTGTTATAGCCACCGCTTCCTTCATGGTGTCGAAGACGGGGACGCCGGCTACTTCCAGCCCTCCCTTGCCCGGGGTAACTCCCCCTACTACCTTGGTGCCGTACCTCATCATGCGACGGGTATGGAATCCGCCCTCTCGCCCGGTGATACCCTGGACCAGAAGCCTGGTGTTCACGTCAACAAGGATGCCCATCTTAAGATAACTGCTCCCTTATCAACCTCGCCGTCTCACGGATCTCCTCCTCATCCCCACGCTTTGGTTCCCAGGGGCGCACTAAGCCGTCGTCTTTCCAGCGGGGGACGATATGAAAATGGAAATGGAAGACGCTCTGGAAGCCACCTGGCTCATTGGCCTGCAAGATGTTCAAGCCATCTGGCCGAAGGGCGGTCTTGATCGCTCTAGCCACTTTCATCGCCGTCCTCATCGCCGCCAGCGCGGCCTCCTCCTCGATATCATAAACGTCTCTAAAGTGCCGCTTGGGGACCACCAAGGTATGACCCCTGGTGGCGGGGTTGATATCCATGAAGGCCAAGGTCTCCTCGTCCTCATAGATGACCTCGGCAGATGCATCGCCTTTTACGATGGCACAGAAAACGCAACCGGTCCCCACGATCAACTACCCTTAGCCGCTTCCACAGCCCTCTGGGCCGCCTCGATAAGTGTGGAGGCGGTCTCTACATCGGCATCGGCTAAAAGCCGTCTCCCCTCCTCCTCGTTGGTCCCCGCTAGACGGACGACTATGGGGATCTCAACCTGCACCTGATGGAGGGCCTCCAAAATCCCCCTGGCTACCTCGTCACAGCGGGTGATGCCCCCAAAGATGTTTATGAGCACCGCCTTGACGTTCTCATCGGAGACAAGGATGCGCAAAGCCACAGCCACCCGTTCCGCCCGGGCTCCCCCGCCAATATCCAAGAAGTTGGCTGGCTCTCCCCCATAGAGTTTGATCACATCCATGGTAGCCATAGCCAGGCCCGCACCGTTGACCAAGCAGCCTATCTCTCCCTCCAGTTTCACGTAACTCAGGCCCTGCCCCTGGGCCTCTCGCTCGCGTGGTTCCCCCTCCCTTAGATCACGGAGGGCTTCTAAATCTCTATGCCGGAAGAGGGCGTTATCATCCAGGACCATCTTGGTGTCGATGGCCACTAGCCTCCCCTCTCGGGTGAGGGCCAGGGGGTTTATCTCCGCCAGTGAGGCGTCGCATTCCACAAAAGCCCTGTATAGCCCCTGGGCGATGGCTATCCACTCGGCCACCGTCTCCTTCCCCAGACCGATCTCCAAAGCCAACTGGCGAGCCTGATAATCGCGCAGGCTCAAGAAGGGATCGACGGTTATCTTGGCTAGCCTTTCTGGCATGGTGCGGGCCACCTCCTCGATCTCCACACCCCCCTCCCAGGAGGCGATCATCACCGGCGCGCAGAGGGCTCGGTCCACCACCACCCCCAGGTATAGTTCCTTTTTGATGTCGACGGTCTCAACCACCAAGACCTCTTCCACCGCCAGCCCCTTGATGCTCATCTCTAAGATATGGCCAGCCATCTTCCTCGCCGCTTGGGGGTTAGAAGCGCGCTTTATGCCTCCTGCCTTCCCCCGTCCCCCTACTAGAACCTGGGCCTTGACCATCACCGGAACGCCAAGGTGGGAGGCGATCTCGTAGGCCTCTTGGGGGCTATGAGCCAACTCGCCTCGCGGCAGAGGTACCCCATGACGTGCGAATATCTCTCTAGCCTGGTATTCATGAAGTTTCAAGGGATCACCCCTCTCAATGTGGCCTAAGATTCGGGAGGAAGTCGATAGGTGACGTATAGCAACCGGCCATAGTTATCGTAAGCCTCCCCATACTCCCCTTGAGGGTATCGAGCCTTGATAATCTCTAGTTCCTCTAGACGTTGAGGTACTATAAAGAAGATAACCCCCTTATCCCCAGATGGCAAGGACAAGCAACCATCTAACTCCAAACAATCGACTTTCTCCGCATCGGGGGCGATAAATCTTAGCACCCCATGGCTCGAATAGAGATGAGGAGCCCCCAAGAGATAGATCCGGTACTCCCTGCCCTCTCGCTGCATCTCCCGAGCCATGGTCAGGAAGATCATCCCCGGGGCCTTCTGGGCATACTCCACAAAATATCTATCATAGTTGGCTTTGAAGACAAAAACCCCTGAGAGGAGAAGAAAAGAAGCGAGGAGTATCCGGGGTAGGGGTGTAGAAAGACGCTCGCAGAAGGAGAAGAGACGTGCCACGAAGAGACCCCCGAAGGCGAAGACGGTCGGTACCGCCATGAGGAGACGTGGGGCGTTCGGAGCATCGGTGGTCAGAACGCCACCCAGGATCACCACCATCCAAAACCAGACCAGCAAGGCGGCATGAGCAAAACGGAAAGGCTTGGCCAGGGCCAACCCCATCCCCAGCCAGAAGAGCAAGAGGGTACCAAGATCGAAGGCCGGAAGATCTCGTAGATAGAAAGAGCTAGCATCCCCATAATCCACGAAGAACCGTAAATTACGTAGTAACTGCCAGCATAAGATACCTAGCGTACTCGCTTCACCGCCCATCTGGCGCAAGGTATGCTGAATATTCTGGGGACTGAAAAGGTAGACCGCCTGTAGGCGATCTAACAGAGCGGGAGGATGCTGCACATAGTGAAGGAGTAAGGGAGAGATGGCCAACCAACCAGCCAGGGTGAAGAGAAGGAGATCTTTGCCCTTAGCCCGCCGCTCACACCATAGAAAGATCAAGAGCACCCCACCGATCAGGGGGATGGCTCGAGAGCCGAAATAAAAATAGAGGCTATAGCCAGCAGCCAACCCAGCCAGACTGTAGAGAAGTGACGAACTGTTGACCCTTGCGGCGGCCAGGAGCAAAACGACCAAGAGAGCAAAAGTAGAGGAGTGGATGGGCGCTTGAGCCAAACGGCTGTACTGGATATGAAGGTGGGATACGGCTAGGAGAAAAGCACTAGCCATCCCTGCCACACGCCCAAACCCATACCGCATTAGGAGATAGAGGAGAGGGATGGAAAGGGTCCCGGCCAACGCCGAGAGCATCCGCAACCCTACCTCATTTCTGCCAAAGAAAGCCATAGATAAACCCTGCCAGAAGTAGAACATCGTGGGGTGGCTAAGGAAAGCGGTAGAGAAGGGCGAGAGGGGCTGCGTCCCATTCAAGATACCTAAGGCCAGGATGCCCATCTCTCCCTCATCGCCGTGCATCATCGGCGGATAGCGATCCAGCGCCGTTGCCCGCAAGGCGAAGCCCAAAAGGGTGATACCAAAGACGGCTAGGGATTCCAAGACAATTGGGCCAGACCAGAATCGCCTGGCCCAGGTTCTCACATGGAGGAAAGAGATAGAGACCTCGCCCACGGAGGAGGCAACGACCAGGGCTACCAGGCTGCCCAACCAAAGAGCAACCGCCCAACTGCTCAGAGGGTTGCTGCAGAACAGGAAGAGTCCTCCTGTATTGAAAATGAGGGCCAAGGCCAGCCAGGCTGATAAAGGATGCCGCCTAGGCCATTGCCAGAAGCTGACAAGTGCGTCCCTTTTAGGTTCCCCGGGTGACTTCATGTTGCCTCCCCTAATAGGGGCTTGCGCCGTGTTATCTGCCTCACCGCCTGTGCTTAAAAGGACCGCCTCAGCGGCAACCAGCGCCCATTCACCCTTCCAGAGTCGCTTCCGCACCGATCCTGAGCAACGATAGGTTCTCACGCCAGAGGAAGAGGAGCCCCAACCCGGTAACCAGTAGATACTGCATGGCATGGGAGACCACAGCGTAGGAGAGAGCGGTCTCCCTCGGAGCACCGAAAACGGCCAGGGCTGACATGGCAAAGAAATGGAAGGTGCCGATATAGCCTGGAGAAGAGGGGATCAAGATGCCCAAATTGACTACCACCATGACGAAGAGGGATGCCACTACTCGCATAGGGGTGGATAGGAAGATAGGGAAGGCTAGAGTCAAAAAGAGATAAGATGCCATCTCACA
>JBHIDN010000019.1:0-10454 GCA_046760125.1 Anaerolineae bacterium | reverse complement strand
CAAGAGAGGGTCAAACGGCAACTGGCCGAACTCGGCTTAACCGTTGAGGAGCAAGGTGGAGAGGTGATCTGCGTTCCCGTCTCCGCGAAGGAGAAGAGGGGTTTGGATGCCCTTCTAGAGATGATCCTTTTGGTGGCAGATCTCTCGGAATTGAAAGCCAATCCCCATCGCCTAGCCATGGGGACGGTGATCGAGGGCAAACTGGATAGAAGCCGTGGCCCCATGGCTACCGTCTTGGTCCAGAACGGAACTTTGAAGGTGGGGGACAATCTAGTTGTGGGGAGCATCTACGGCCGTGTGCGCGCCATGTTCAACTATCAAGGGGAACCCGTGAAGGAGGCCACCCCTTCCACTCCAGTAGCCATTCTGGGTCTCTCCGATGTCCCCAGGGCCGGGGATACCTTCGAGGTTGTGCCCGATGAGAGGGGGGCGAAAACCCTGGCCCAGGAACGTGCGGAGAAGGAGGCGACTGCGGGACGTCGGCTTCCGCGCCTCAGTCTGGATGAGATATACGATCAGATCCAGGCTGGCAAGGTCAAGGAACTTTTGGTCATTCTCAAGGGCGATGTCCAAGGTTCCCTGGAACCGGTGAGGAGCTCCTTAGAGAGGTTAGGGGATGAGAATCTCAGGGTGAGGATCATCCATGAGGGGACGGGGAACATCACCGAGTCGGATGTGAACCTGGCTATCGCCTCGGAGGCGATCATCATCGGCTTCAACGTTCAGGTCGAGCCCACTGCCCGCTCTATGGCTGAGATGGAGGGGGTGGAGATCCGCCAATATGAGGTGATCTACAAACTCATCGAAGATGTGGAGAAGGCTCTTAAGGGGCTCTTGGAGCCGGTATACGAGGATGTGGTCCTGGGCCGCGCGGAGGTACGAGCGGTCTTCCACATCAGCAGGCGAGGGAAGGTGGCTGGCGTTTATGTGGAGGAGGGGGAGATCCGCCGCAACGCTCAGGCCAAGGTGATCCGGGATGGGGAAGTGCTTTATGATGGCCAGATCGCCTCTCTGAAACGGTTCACGGAGGATGTGAAGGAGGTGGCCGCGGGCTTCGAATGTGGTATAGGCTTGGATGGCTTCGAAGATTTTGAGGAAGGGGATATCATAGAAGCCTACAAGAAGGAGAGGGTAGTATAGGTATGCCCAGCCGTAGGCAGAGAAGGGTGAACGGGCTCCTCAGGGAAGAGTTAAGCGAACTGTTGCGAAGGAAGGTGAAGGACCCCCGCCTAGAGGGTTTAACGGTTGTCGCCGTGGAGACAAGCCCCGATCTGAAACGCGCTCACGTATATATCAGTTCTCTGGGTAGTCAGGAGGAGCGGCAAGAGGCGCTACGGGGTCTCAAGAGAGCCGGGGGTTTCCTGCGCCGGGAGTTGGGAGCGCGGTTATCGTTACGGTATATACCGGAGATGTTCTTCCATCTAGACGATTCCCTGGAGCGGGGCCAGAGGATCGCCGACCTGCTTCAGCGGTTGGAGGGCGAATGACTCCCCTGGAGTTGCTTCGGGGCACAAAGAGAGCCTATATCATGGCCCACCAGGCACCCGATGGGGATGCTATCGGGTCCGCCTTGGCCTTGGGCCGAGCCCTGGAGAAGATGGGGGGACAGGCCACCTTGGCTTGTGAGGACCCTCTCCCCTCGATGCTCGCCTTCCTCCCGGGAGGCCAGCGGTTTGAAGCCCGAGGACCTGGGGACGAAGATTTGATTATCGCTCTCGACGCCAGCGACCTTGGCCGCTTCGGCTCCTTGGGGGAGAAGGTGGCGCAGTCGGGCTTGCCCCTTCTTAACATCGATCATCACGTTACCAACAGGTTCTTCGGAACGGTCGACCTCGTGAAGAGCGAGGCCGCGGCCACGGCGGAGATCATATACGACCTCTTGCCCGATTTGAAGATACCGCTAGACCCTCTTCTGGCCACCTATCTCCTCACTGGCTTGGTCACCGATACCCAGGGCTTCAGGACGGCGAACACCACAGTCCGAACTTTGGAGATAGCCACCCAACTTATGAGGGCCGGGGCTTCGCTGAGCGAGATCACGGAGAAGGTCTTCCGCCATTGGGACCTCTCCACCCTTCGCCTTTGGGGCGCGATAATCGAGAGCCTGAAACTGGACGGACGAATGATCTGGGCTACCGAGACTATGGTTATGCGGAGTCGTTATGGCGCCAGCGCTAACCGGGGAGATGGGGTGGTCAACCTCCTGGCTTCCGTGGATCAAGCGGATATAGCCATCGTCTTCAGGGAGAGGGAGGACGGCCTGATAGAGGTGAGCCTTAGATCCAGACCAGAGGTCGATGTCTCCTCCATCGCTCAATATTTCGGGGGCGGCGGCCATCCCCAGGCCGCGGGCTGTTCCCTGGAAGGGAAACTCGAGGAGGTGATGAAGGAGGTTCTGGCTAAGGCAAGGGAGAGGCTCTCCTCAACCCTTGAGGGTTGAAAGGGAAAGTGATCGGATCGCCACACCGGGGCTTTCAGACGAGGGAACCATGCCTTGCCTGTGGCTTTGCTTGTCCAGGGAGAGAGGCCTATCTAGGCCCCGGTTCGGGCATCCTCAATATCGATAAACCCCAGGGTTTTACTTCCCACGATGTGATAGTTAAAGTGCGGCAGGCCTCAGGGATAAGGCGAGTGGGTCACGCTGGCACCTTGGACCCTATGGCTACCGGAGTGCTTCTAGTCTGCTTTGGCCAGGGGACCCGGGTTACCGAGTACCTGATGGAAAGCCCCAAGGTATATCGGGCCCAGGTGAGGCTGGGAATAACCACGGACACGGGTGATGCCGAAGGGAGGGTTATCTCTCGCTCTGACCCAAGAGGGATCGCTCTTCAAGAGATCGAACACGCCTTAGGCTCTTTCCAGGGGCGGATTCAGCAGGTTCCGCCCATCTATTCGGCGTTGAAGAAGGAAGGGGTACCCCTCTACCGGCTGGCCCGCCAGGGGGTGCCTGTAGAGCCCACTCCCCGAGAGGTGGAGATCTTTAGGCTGGAGGTGCTCGACTGGGCTCCTCCTTTCTTGGAGATAGAAGTGACCTGCTCCCCTGGCACCTACATACGGGCCTTGGCACGGGATCTGGGGGAGAAACTGGGGTGTGGCGCTCACCTCTCCAGCCTAACCCGTTTGGCTTGTGGCCGTTTCACCCTAGAGGAGGCGGCCACTCTCCAAGAGGTGGAGGAGGCCTTCCATGGTGGGTTCTGGGGGCTCCTGACCCACCCCATCGACGAGGCCCTTCTCCAGTTCGAGGCGCTTATCTTGGATAGGGAGGAAGAGAGAATGGTTCGTCACGGGCAGAGCATACCAGGGGAACCAGCAAAGACGCCTTTCCTTCGCGCCTATTCGATCTCTGGGGAGTTCGTAGCCCTTTTGGCTTTCCAGGAGGGTCTGTGGCGGCCCAAGAAGGTTTTCCAACCTCTATGATAGTGATCACCGATCTGGGCGAAGCGGAACTGGAACGAGATTCTATCCTTACCGTGGGCATCTTCGATGGGGTGCATTTGGGACATCGTTATCTGATCGAAGGGATGGTGGAGAGAGCCAGGGAGAAGGCTTTATTGGCGGGAGCGGTGACCTTCGACCCTCATCCCCACGAGATCCTCTTTCCCCATGAGCCGATCTTATATCTGAATACTTTGGAAGAGAGGATACGGCTCCTTGGGGCGTTAGGCCTGGATTTTCTAGCGGTTGTCTCTTTCACCCCTCAGGTGGCTTGTACCACCGCCGAGGCTTTCATCCGCTCCCTTCATGATCATCTCCGGCCGCGGGGGATCTGGGTAGGGCAAGGGTTCGTATTCGGTTACCGGCGTGAGGGGGACGTGAGTCAACTTAGGGTATGGGGCTCCCAGTTAGGTTTCGAGGTTCATCTGGTGGATCCTTTCCGAGTGAGGGGGGAGCCGGTGAGCAGCAGCAAGATCCGGGCCCTCATATCCGAGGGGCGAATCGAGGAGGCCACTGAGTTCCTGGGGCGGTATCCTACCGTTATGGGGAGGGTAATGGTGGGAGCCGGACGAGGAAAAGAGTTAGGTTTTCCCACCGCAAACCTAGAGGTGCCAAAGAAGCGGGTGATCCCCGCCGATGGGGTGTATGCCGTGCGCGTTCAATGGAGTGGTTCTTACCCCGCGGTGGCTAATGTGGGGACTCGTCCCACCTTCGGCGAGGGGAAGCGGCTGGTGGAGGCCCATATCCTCGATTTCGAGGGCGATCTCTACGGGGAAGAGTTGCGGCTGGAGTTCATCGAACGGCTGCGTCCTGAGAGGAGGTTCGCTTCCGTGGAGGAACTGGTGAGCCAGATGCGCCTGGACGTCTCTCAGGCTCGAAAGATCCTGGACCAGAGAAGAAACCTGATGGCTGGAGCTGAGGCGAGGCGGTATGAAGAGGTCGAGCACACTGCCGATGCCGCCATCCGGGCCTTTGGGCGGGATTTGCCTGAACTCTTCGCCAACGCCGCCTATGGGATGTTCGACCTCTTAGCAGATATGAAAAAGTTGCGCCCCACTATCGAGCGAGAGGTCTCTTTAGCGGCTCCAGACCTTGAGACCCTGCTTGTCGATTGGTTAGGCGAACTCCTATATCTTCGTGAGGTTCATGGTGAAGTCTATAAAGAGTTTGAGATCAGTACCTTATCGCCCACGGAGTTGAGGGCCGTAATCAGGGGGGGGAAGAGGTTCGTGCCGCGTATGAATATCAAGGCTGTCACCTACCACGACCTCAAGATAGAGAAGGTGGAAGAAGGGTATGTGACCACTATCGTGTTTGACGTATGAGGTATTAGAAGGGGGCAGGATGGTCGAGCGAAAAGATATAAGACAGATAGATAAGTATGTTTACGAGATCCCCACCTCCTATCGCTCCGATATGCGGGTGCCGGCCCGCATCTACGCTGACAAAGAGTTGCTTGAGGCCTCTTACCGGGATCGCTCTATGGAGCAGTTGGTGAACACCACCACCCTCCCTGGCGTAGTCCGCTTCACCCTGGCCATGCCGGATATCCATCAGGGGTACGGCTTCCCCATCGGTGGAGTCGCTGCTACCTTGCCGCCCGAAGGGGTCATCTCCCCTGGAGGGATCGGCTACGATATTAACTGCGGCGTGCGGGTGATGGCCTCTAATATTGCCATGGAGGAGTTAGCGCCTTACATGGAAGAGTTGATCCCCGCTCTCTACAACAGGGTGCCCAGTGGCTTGGGGGCAGGGGGTATAAAGATCTCGGCGAGGCAACTGAACGAGATTCTGGTCCAGGGCGCTAGGTGGACGGTTGAGCAGGGATATGGCACCAAGCAAGACCTGGAGCATACGGAGGAGGGGGGCTGCATGACCGCCGCCGATCCCAGGCAGGTGAGCCAGCGGGCCAAGGATAGGGGCCGTAAGCAGGTGGGCTCCTTGGGCTCGGGCAACCATTTTCTCGAAATCGACGAGGTGGTAGAGGTCTACGACGAGGAGGTGGCTCGTGCCTTTGGCCTCCACCAAGGCCAGGTGGCCGTTCAGATCCACTGCGGCTCACGCGGCTTGGGGCATCAAGTATGTAGTGACTATGTACGCCGCCTCCAGAAGGCGGTGCGAAAATACAACATCAGCCTGCCGGATCGGGAGTTAGTCTGTGCGCCCTTCGAGTCGCCGGAGGGACAGGCTTACTTCGGGGCCATGGCTGCGGCGGCCAATTTCGCTTGGGCCAACCGGATGGCGATCGCTCATTGGGTGCGGATCATCTTTGAAGAGGTGCTGGCCGGCAGGGTGGAGAACTGGGAGTTGACCTCGGTCTACGACGTAGCCCACAACATCGGCAAGGTGGAGGAGCATCGGGTGAATGGTCGGCGGGCTAAGGTCGTGGTCCATCGCAAGGGGGCTACGCGGGCCGTGGGGCCTAGTTTTCCTGGGCTCCCGAAAGATTATCAGGAGATCGGCCAACCGGTACTTGTCCCCGGGAGCATGGGTACTGCCTCCTATATCTTGGTGGGCACCGATGAGGCGTTGGATCTCACTTTCGGCTCCACCTGCCACGGAGCGGGGCGAGTGATGAGTCGTACAGCGGCTAAGAAGCAGATCTATGGCCAAGAGTTGCGCAGAGAGTTGGAGGGGATGGGCATCGTCATCCAGGCAGGGAGCATGCCTGGCCTCGCCGAGGAAGCCCCTAAGGCTTACAAGGACGTGGAGCGCGTGGTGGAGGTGGTACATGGGGCGGGCATCGCCTACAAGGTGGCTAGACTGGAGCCCCGAGGGGTGATAAAAGGTTAGTCGATTCTCATCAGCGATATGGAGAGCCCTCCAATCAAGGAGGGCTCTTTTTCAAAGAAGAGTAAGGTGTCAATACCTATTTTCTCGTCTCCACCATCGCCTTTTCAACCGGTACGGCCCCGCTCTGTCCAAGGCTCTCGTGGACCCACGTCGCGGTCGAAGAGGAGTCGTCGCCTCAGGGTCTGGCGCCGCTTGGCTCCCGACGGCGGTAGAGGTAGCCGGTTGGCTTCCAGCCGTTTGGCCACTGTCAAGAGCAGCATCCCCCCACAGGCCCAGGCTACCGCTGGGGGTTGTTCAGTGATCCAACTTAGAAATGGAAGCGTGGCTATCCCCACCAGAGCCACGAGTGCCGTGTAGCGGAGTAGCCGCCCAAAGCCCAGCGCGGCCAGTAGCCAGAGAGCGCCCCAAGGAAAAACTACCAGGAGCATCCCCAGCATGGTGCTGAGCCCGCGGCCGCCTTTGAACTCTAGGTAAAAGGGCCAGTTGTGGCCCACCACCGCCGCCAAGCCCGCGGCCAGGGCCACCGGCAACCCCAGGCCCCATCTAAGCCCCAGCCAGGTGGGCAGAGCACCTTTGGCGATGTCGAAGATGCCTACCACTACCACGGCCCATCTGGCCACGTGGCGGTAGACGCCGGTGCCGCTGACCGTGCCACTACCGTAGCGGCGTAGGTCTATCCCCCTGAGCCAGCGGCCAGCCAGATAGGCCGAGGAGATCGACCCTACAAGATAACCGAAAATCACCAGGAGAACCGCCATTGGTCCTTCCGCAACATAGTTGGGCAGGAAGTTACAAGCCTAATGCGTGCAGATCCTGCTTGACCCCAGGGGTGGGACGAGCAAGAAACTATCCTTCATAATCCCAGATCACCCGCTATCCCCTGCATGGCCACAAGACAGATTTTGATGAACTCTTTTAACTCTATGCCCAGTTCTGGCTCACAGGTGAGGATCATCTCTCGGCGAGCGCCCCGGGCGAAGGCTTTCTCTTTGAAGCGGCGCATGATGAACTCCACGTCGAGGGGGGCTAATTTCTTATCGGGGTGCACCAGGGCCGCGGCCACGATGAGCCCGGTCAACTCATCACAGGCGTATAACGCCTTGGCCATCAGGGTATCGCGGGGGACACCGCTGGCGTCAGAGTGAGATTGGGCCGCTCGAATAACGGCTTCATCCACGCCTTTCTCCCGCAAGATCTTGCCCAACTCCAAGGTGTGGCGTTCCGGGTCTTTCTCTGTTATCTCGTAGTCCGCATCATGGAGCAGTCCCACCAACCCCCAGGTCTCTTCATCCTCGCCGAAATGTCTGGCCAGAGCCCGCATACAGGCCTCCGCCGCCAGATGGTGCTTCACTAAGTTCTTGTTTTTGATGAGTTCGTTTACCAAGGCTAGGGCTTCGTCTCTTGTCATCTTACTCTCCTTTGGGTTCCATGATCTGCCATCCCCTCTCTTGGGCTATGGCTTGCAGTTTCTCTTCTGGCTCCACCGCCACCGGGTTCCCCACCCACTCTAGAAGCGGTAGGTCGGAGATGCTATCTGCGTAGGCGAAACTGGAGGATAGATCGACCTCTAACCCCCTCTCGTTTATCAGTTCTTGGATGCGGCGCACCTTCTCTGAGCCCATACAGGCTGAGCCCCTGACTCGGCCGGTGCAGCGGCCCTCCCTGAACTCTACCCTGGTGCCCAAGACATGTTCAACCCCTATCTTCTCACCGAGGAGATGCAAGAGATCCTCGAAGGTCCCCGAGACGAGGACCACTATGTGGTTCTTCGCCAGGTGTTCCTTTAGGGTGTCTAGGAGATCGATCCGGATGTCCTGCTCCAGTTCGTTCTCCAAAACGGCGGAGAGGATGTCTCGTATCTCTTTCTTCTTTAGGCCCTTGAAGATGCCACAGAAATCCTCCATCCATTTGATGCGGAACCGCACTTCATCCCAAAGGCCGACCTTGGTGAGATACCAGAGGGGGAAATGGGTAAGGAAGAACTGCCAGAGAAAGGTCCTTTTCATTTTACGCTCGCGGTGGTGCTTGATGAGGGCTCCCCAGACATGTCCCTTGACGAGGGTTCCGTCTAGATCGAAAGCAGCGAGAGTGGTCACCATAATCCTCCTAGATTCACGTCGTGGCTTAAGCCGTCCGGGCGTACCTGGCTTTCCCTTCCTCGTAGGCGTCGCCGCCGTAGATATCGTTCACCACGATGGCGGGGAAATCTTCCACCTCTAAGCGGCGGAGGGCTTCCGGGCCCAGGTCCTGGTAGGCGATCACCTGGGCGCTCTTTATCCGCTTGGCTATGAGCGCCGCCGCGCCCCCCACCACGGCGAAATAGACCGCCTTATACTTTTGCATCGCCTTCCGCACCGCCTGAGAGCGGTTCCCCTTGCCCATCATCCCCTTTAGCCCCTCGGCTAATAGGCGGGGGGTGTAGGGGTCCATGCGATAAGAGGTAGTGGGCCCAGCCGAGCCGATGGGTTGGCCGGGCTTGGCGGGCGCAGGCCCCATATAATAGATGATCTGCCCCTGGGGGTCAAAGGGCAACGGCTCCCCCTTATCTAAGGCCTCTATCATCCGCTTATGGGCTGCATCCCGTCCCACGTAGATGGTGCCAGTGATGGTGATCTTGTCTCCGGCTCTCAGTTTTTCGATAACTTCATCGGTAAGAGGGGTGGTGATTTTCATCTTCAGTCTCCCATTAGCTACGAAGATACACCTCATTTCGCTGTTATGGTTATTTCACGCATCTTGCGTTTTGCCAATAACAGTCGCAACGATTTCGGGATAACTTAGTGGCGAAATCGCTTCATAGCCAAATTCTAATCTATAAGAATCTACAAGTTTCTGTGTTTGTTCTGGATTGAGTTTGCGCCACTCCTGGATTTCGTTGAAGATACTTTGCTGCAAAGTCCGACCGATCTGCGGGTTCTTGCAGGAAGGAAATCCAGTGTACGGTGAACTGGCCCACAAATCAATTACAGCCGCTGCCCTTGAAATTAAGAATTCATAGTTTGATTCATCCCTGAACCTATGTCGGGAAGCTGCCAGTGACAGGGCGTTGGCGAGCAGGATATATGAATCACCATGTTTTTCGTCTTTGTCTATGGCCAGTTGGCATAGTTGAATGATTTTGGCGAGCTCGTCCAGAAAGCGCTGCTCATCTCCATACAGGTATCGAAGTTTGCGATAGCGGTCGGCAGCTTCGTTGAAAAGGCCGCTGGCACTAGGGCCGCGAGCCTCGGCAAATAGCCCCTTGACAGGCGCTCTTGCGTGCTTGACAGCCTTTTCCAGATGCGGAAACTCGGCATACATGGCTGCCAATGTATCCTTGACGAGTTTCTCTTCGTCTTGTCGTACTCCGATGCTGAGTGTTTTCTCAAAGAGAAGCAACGCGCGTTCGGCCGCCTGATCGACAGTTATGCCTAGTGCATCGAGAGCCCTTTGTGCAGCTTCGGGGTCGAAGGGGATCTCTGCCGAGTTGTAAAACTCTGCCATGGACGCCCGCTCTGCCTGATGTTCAGGCCATAGATATTTCGCCTTGGTAAGACCCCGCATGGCCGTTGCCAGTCCATAGGAAGATAGCGGGTGATTCGGGCGCAGTTCCATGGCCTTCTCACAAGCCCGCACCGCCTCAAGGTGATAACCTCGTCTATTACAAAAATCACCCAGCATGGACCAATAAGCCCACTCGTTGGGCTCCTTTTCCACAGCAGATTCTAACAGCTGGACACCTTTGTCGAGGAAGGCAACGACCTGCGCTCGACAGCTTGCCGGAATCCGACTCAATACTGCCTCTACCTTTGCTTTGTCTTTCCCTGCCAACTCTAAGAGGCTTGGTCGCTTTCTATCCACGAAAAGACGTCTTAGCAATCCCATGTCTCACCTCCTCAATGACTGCTCGCTGCCACCTATGTAAGAGAAGATCCAGATCAAGGCTCTTCTCACAAAACTGCGCTCTTATGCCTCGCGCTATGACATTGCAAGTTGACGGCCACGGGGAGACTGGCGATGTGGCAGGGGAAGGTCTCTACGTGGACGGCCAGGGCGGTAACTCGCCCCCCGAACCCCATGGGCCCGATCCCTAGCCTGTTCACCGCCTCCAAGATCTCCCGCTCCAGTTCGGCCACTTCTGGGTCAGGGTGGGGAGTGCCCACCTCCCGCAAAAGGGAGCGCTTGGCCAGGCCCATCGCCTTGTCCGCCGTCCCCCCAATCCCCACCCCCACGATAGTGGGGGGGCA
>JBHIDN010000018.1:0-10459 GCA_046760125.1 Anaerolineae bacterium | reverse complement strand
AGCCGCCCTAGAGGGTATAGAGCGAGAACTGATACGGAGGCCCGAATACGAGAGGAGGGTAACCGAGGCTCGGAAGATCACCGTCCAGTTGGCTCGCCAACTCCGCCAGGAGCAAGGAGAACTTCAAAGGAAGCGGGAGATCAAAAGGGAACTGGATCTCAAGGTTGCCCGGGTGGAGGAGCTCCTCCAAAGGATAAAAGAGGGTGAGGACGAACTAACCCACATAGAACGAGAGATCGATCTGGCCCAGAACCGCCTAAAAGGCTACCAGGAGATCCTGACCCAAGAAAGGAAGATAGAGGAAGGGTTCGCCTCCCTGGTGGCCGCTCGGGAGGACAACGAAACGTTCAACCGTAAACTGGCCAGACTAGCGAAACTCAACGAGGAGAGAGGCCAACTAGAGAGAAAAATCAACGAGGCCAGAGGTGCTCTGGCCTTGGAACGGGGGCTCTCCCTGGAGCGGATAGCCCAACTGAAGGCTCAAATCGAAAGACGACCTAGCCTGGAGGAGGAACTGGCCTCCCTTCGTCGTGAACTGGATAGGCTAGCCCTCTTAGAGGAAGAACTGGAGGGGAAGCGAGCCGACGAGCGGACTACATCCCAGGAGATCGTTAGCCTCCAGGCGACTAACCAGGGGTTGGCCTCCGACATGCAACTCCTCAAGGAGAAACTGGATCTCCTGGAGGAGGCAAAGGCTAAATGCCCCCTTTGCGAGCAGGATCTAACTGAGATAGAGATAACTCGTATTGCAGAGAAGTACCGTTCACAAGGCGAGGAGAAGGGAGACCTATATCGCCAAAATAAGAGGAGAGTGGAAGAGTTAAAGGGCCGGTTGAAGGGCCTCCAAAAGGAGATAAGAGGTCTGGAGGGAGAAGTTAAAAAGAGGCCTTCTCTCCAAAGCCGAAAGGATATGGCCTCCCAGGCCCTAACCCAGGTCCAGGAAGCGGAGAAGACCCTGGCCCGAGAGAAAGAGAGGCTTCAGGCCCTAGAGGAACGGCTGGAGAAGAATGAGTATGCCAGGACGGAACAAGGAGTTCTCGCCGCCCTAGAGCAGCAGATTAAAGGTCTAGGTTACGATCCCCAGGAACATGAAGAGATTCGAACACGGCTCTCCTCCCTGGCTAGCTATGAGGAGGAGATGAAAGAACTGGAGAGAGCCCGGCAAGGGGTTGAAGCCACCAAAGAGGCTTTGGAGCGAGCAAGAGAATCGTATGCCCGCTGGCAAAACACCTTGGCTGCTGACAGGACAAGGGGAGAGGCGTTAGAGAAAGAGGTCATGGAGTTAGGGAAAGCGGTGGAGGATCTGGAAGAGCAGGAGCGCTTAGTCCAAAGGCTCCAAGAGGAAGAAAGCCAAGCCCGCCAAGTGCTCGGCGCGGCTCAAGAGAGACTAGACCGCTGCCGAAGCCTGGAGGAGGAAAAAGAGGCGAAACTTGCTCAAGAGCAAAAGATCACCGAAGAGAAGACGATCTACGAGGAACTGCAACTCGCCTTCGGTAAGAAAGGCGTCCAGGCTATGATCATAGAAAGCGCCCTCCCGGAATTGGAAGAGGAGGCCAACCGCTTACTTAGCCGCATGACAGACGGCCGAATGCACGTCCGTTTCGACACTCAAAGGACTACTAAAAAGGGTGAGCCGGTGGAGACCCTAGAGATCAAGATCTCCGACGAACTGGGCGCTCGATCTTACGAACTCTACAGCGGGGGGGAGGCTTTCCGGGTCAATTTCGCCATCCGCATCGCCCTCTCCAAACTCTTGGCCCGTCGAGCCGGAGCCAGGCTGGAGACCCTTATCATCGACGAAGGGTTCGGCACCCAAGACACCATGGGCAGAGAGAGGCTGATCGAGGCTATCAACTCCATACAGGACGACTTCGCCCTCATCCTGGTGATAACCCATATCGAGGAGTTAAAAGACGCTTTCCCCGTCCGTATCGACATCTTTAAGACCCCAGAGGGTTCCCAGATCTCCATGGCCTAGGAGTGCCAATCACCCACCCCTCGCATCCCCCGAGATCCCGTAGGGAGATAATCGCAGTAAGTAGCGAGGAGGCATATCTCGCAGCGAGGACGCAGGGCTTTGCACACCTCCCGGCCGTAGGCGATCAGGTTGAGGTGAAAAGCGTAGTAATCCTGGGGAGATAGGAGATCTTCCAAGATCCTGTGAGCCTCCTGGGTGGAGGCCTTTCGGCCAATTAAGCCCAGCCGCTTGCTTACCCGATAGACATGGGTATCCACCGGGAAGGCTGGGCGTCCACAGCCGAAAAGGAGAACGCAAGCCGTGGTCTTGGGCCCCACCCCCCTAAGGGAACCCAGCCACTCTTTCGCCTCCTCTATCTCCATCTGGCAGATGAAGTCGAGAGAGAGTTCCCCCCGTTGCTCGGTGATGGTGCGCAGGATATCCTTGATGCGAGGCGCTTTGACGTTGGCTAGGCCGCCAGGCCTGATCGCCTCGGCGATCTCTTCCACCTGAGCATCCCGCACCCCCTCCCAAGTGGGGAACTTCTTTCTTAACCGCTCATAAGCCCGATCCCTGTTAACGTCGGAGGTGTTTTGAGAGAGGATGGTGTAGATCAAGTCACTCAGGGGGTCGAGCCGCGGCCGCCATCGACGAGGGCCATACCTCTCCAAGAGGACTTGATGGATGGCCTTGACCTTGGCTACCTTCTCCCCTATGGTAAAGTCAGAAGTCGGGCGCATAACGATGAAGTCGTTAGACACGTCTCAAATGGAGGTCCACCTGGGCTTGGTCTTTCAGGGTGAAGCCCAAGCCCACCACCCCGGGAGCGACTTTGCGCACTCCACGACGTCGCCCGTTCACCCGTGCGCTCACCGCTCGGTAGGGCTCCGGCACGGCGAAAAGCAACTCCCCGAACTGGCTCCCAGGCTTGACCAACTCTAAGACGAACCTCGGTTGTCTGCGGCGCCCATCCTGCCACTCCACCGCTTTTACCTCCACCCCACCCTGAGTGATGTGAAAAGTGGAGGTCAGAAACTGAGGTTGGCTTGTGGCCTCCTTAAAAAGGAGAAGCACCGTCTCGTGGGGCTGGTGGCGAGAGATAGTGAGCCTCTCTCGGAACACTCCCAAGTACCGTCTAGGCCAAAAATCATAGACATGATAAGAGTTAGCGGGCTTGAGCCCCACCCGACCAAAATCGATCTCGGTTTTTACGGTCCCCTCGGCCCAGTTGATGAAAGCGGCCACCATCCACCGGCCATACTCGGCCTCTATGGGAAGAGCGAAGAGAGAGGGCAACTCGTTCTCGAAGAGATCGCAGGGCTTGGCAGCCCGCCCATAGGGGGGGAGGATCCGCTTCAAGTATTTGCGCCTTCCACCGAGAGATGGTAGATCGTCGCCCGAAAAAACACTCCCCCCCGCCAAACCCACTATTGAAACCAGGGTCCGCATCTCGTTCAACTTCAGGTTCGATTCCTCCCCTCGAGGGCGAACCAAGACACAATCGGGGTCGTTCGTCCAGAGCCAGCCATGCATAAAATAGCGAGCCATGACGTTGCGGAGGGCGTTACGGACAGAAGGAGAGGATAGGTCTCCCCATAGGGGTTGCCAATGAACCGCCACATCGGGCCCTATACGCATCCCATCCACCAATCCTACCGCCGGCCCCCAGGGAGCGCCACACCCCAAAAGGAACTTATCGCCCACCGCCTCCCGGATGATCTCTAACCCCTGGCGGAAAGCCTGGGCCCGAGTGGCTTGGGGATCGTACCGGCGGCCCTCCAAGGCTCCTGCGTAAAGGAAGTCGATCTTGAAGAGATCGTAACCCCAATCATCGCTCAAGATGCGAAACAACTCTTTTAGCCACGTCTTTACCTCTGGATGGGTGAGATCCAAGGCGTATATAGGGACCGCCCAGTGGTGCCCGGCGACGACCGGCTCACCCCCCTCATCCCGGAGCACCCAATCGGGGTGCTCTTTATAGAGGCGAGACCGGGAACTAGTAGCAAAAGGGGCTATCCACAAACCAGCCCTCCGACCGGAGGCTCCTATCTCCTCTCTTACCCGCTTCATCCCCTGAGGGAACTTCTCCTCATCGGTAACTAGCCAATCCCCTATCTCTTCTTGGTGTCCATCGTCGATGAGGAAATAGTCGAGAGGCAAATCGCCTGCCCCTTTTGTATTAGAAAGGGTCTCGCGGGCACCGTTCTCGCCGTAGAAATAGTACCAAGAACACCAACCGGTAGGTGTCTCCCTCGCCTTTCGGGCCCCCATATTCTTTCCCAAAGCCTGCGCATATCCTTCCAAAAGAGAGATGGGGTCGCGCCCCCCCCTTACTAGAAGTTCCTCCGAGGAGATCCGCTCCCCGGGATGGAGGCGCACCCCATCGGCATAGGCGGTGGCCGCCAGACGCCGAAAGCGGAGACCCTCCACCTCAAGTCGTACCTCGGCCATCTGCTCCCTGGCAGTGGTGAAGCCCAGGAGAAGCGAAAGTCTGGAGATGCGGTTGTGGAGGACGGTCATCCAATGGCTCACTAGAGTCTTGGGAACCAGGGGTATAGGGTAAGGCTCATGCTGGAGGCGATACTCCTCCGTCCCGGGAGTCACATAGTGACCGTTATCCAGGTGGCGGGCGAAACTGGGCGACCAGGACTGCCAACCGTTTTGGTAGAAAGACCAACCCTTTGGGGAACCCAGATTCAGCCTCCCCTGATCGCTGGAGAGGAGAAAAGGAGAGAGTTCAAACACTTCCAGAGGTCGTTGACCCACGTTGAGAAGGCGCAATTGTAAACAGACGCCCTTCTTTATCGAGGCCTGCCAGGTGAGTTCCAGATCCTCGTTCTTGGTGCTGAGACTAACCCTATCCTCCCCCACCCCATAGGCTACATCCCCCCGGAGGCCGAGGGTTTTCTCCTTTCCCTGCGCACGGTATCTCGCCTCCGCGGTGAGTCCCCTGATGAAAAGGCCACGGTGACGGATGTCCATCCTGCCCCGGGAGGGTTCCACGGTGAGAACACGTCCCACATCGATCTTTCCTCCCACAGCCATCATCCCTCCTTACGCGCACAAACGCCCGGCGGGGGTAAGCGATCCCCGATATGAGAACAAGGAGAGCGGCCTCCGGCGATGCTAGATGAACCCCAGATAGGTGAGGACGAAGATAAAGAGACGAAGTAGACCAGCGGTGAAAGCGAAGACGAAGAAAGCGCCAAAGAGCGACCGGCTTCTGGTCCGCCAGAGGTAAAAAGCCATCGCCCCCAAGCCCAGGATGGCCAAAAGTATAGGAAAGAGCCAACCGGTGAAGAGCGGCGCTACCTGGGGTATAGATATAGCCAAGAAAGGAAGAAGACCTCGCCCACCGGGGGTGATAAAGGTCATAGCCAAGAGTTGCATAACCATAGCCACACCCAAGGCCACCCAGGCTCCCAAGGTCGTCAACTCGCCTTCCCCTGTCAAGAGGTAGAAAATCAAAAGCCAAACTAAGGGAAGAACAAGCCAGGCTATGAGCACCGGGGTAAAACCGACGACTAAAAGGAGAGCCATCATTAGATCGCCACCCTTATCTACTACATCGGCCAAGGTAACCCTGTTCAGCACCTCCTTCACCTGCGGCGAGGTGCTAGCGTACAAAACCTGATATTCTTCAAACCCTGCCGTGTCGATCCAAGCCAGATGGAGACCCAACCCCGGGTCGGCGACGATATGGGGGCTCAAGGAAGCCATTCTTGTGGCGGTGACGATCTGGTACCCCTTCAACTGGCCTTGGGAGAAGACGAGCATAGCGATCTGGAGATGTTCTCCCAGCCTAGTGGAAATGTTTATGCTAAGGACCACCGGCAACTCCGACCTCTGACCATCTACCACCCAGGGCCGGCTCAAAAAAGTGGAGGTAGCCCCCTCCTGGGAGGCCAAGAGATGATAAGCGTATTCCCCTGCATAAGAGTCGTATCGTGGCCTCTTTGTGGGGGGTACCCGCAACTCCATCACCACGCTTTCAGCGGGCCTTCCCAGGGGAAAACTGGCATAGAAGGTATCGCCGCCCACCGCCCGTCCCCTCTGTTCTATAGACCAAAAGATGTAGCAATTCTTAAGATCGAGCCCCAGAACTGGACCGACCATGATCTGCCCCCCGCGGAGGACCACCTCAGCGACCCTCGCAACCTCTCCCAAGACCCTCCTCTCTGGATCGAAGGTGGCATAGTATATCTGGCGGGTGTCGTGGGTGGGCTCCTCAAACCAAGAGAGGTGTAAAGTTCCCTCCTGGTCCACTTGCAAAGTGGGGGCTATCCCTTGAGGGGCGATGAGGGCATTGGGCGAAGCCACCAAACTCCCAGGATCGATAGTCAGATTATATACGCCAGGGCTCCCGTAAGCGGATTGAGACCAGAAGAGCTCGATCTGGCCTTGGGCGCTAAGGCCTGAAGTCACATAACCCACCTCCATCCCCGGCAAGGAGAGGAGAAGGGGGTCGGAGATGACCTCGCCTGAGGGGTTTAACTGTACGTAGTAGAGGCCTTGACCCTCCTCCTTACTGGCGATCCAAAAGAGGTGGAGCCTGCCCAGGGGGCCTAAAAGGAGCCTCGGCTTCTGAGAGGATCGAGTGGGCAAATCGAGGCTTTTATCCGCTACGACCTGCCCCTTCTCATCTAACCGGGCCCAGTGGAGACGATGCTCCCCATCCACCCAGGTCAGATAGACCACGCCCTCGCCGGCCTGGATGGCTACCGGGTTGTTGAGGGCGCTCATCCCTACCGGTTGCCCCTTGCTCCAATCGGGGGAGGCCCGAGGCGTGGTCCGAGGTCCGGCACACCCCCCTAAAGCGACCCCCAGGAGGAATAATAAGGTCAAAAACCCTTCCCTCTTACTCATATCTCTCTCCAAAAAACGAGAGGCGGCCCCTTTCGCGCGCCTCTCACTTTAAGACCATCGATCAAAGGATCCCCAACCCAACGCCCAGTCCCGACTACATAGTCCCTCTCATCATCGGATCCAAGGCATCGCGCAGGCCGTCGCCCAAGAAGTTGAAGGCCAACATGGTCAGGGTGATGGCCAAGCCGGGGAAGATGGTGAGATGAGGGACAGCCCGCAGTCCCTGCCACCCCTCGTAGACCATCTGTCCCCAACTGGGGAAGGGAGGAGGTACCCCCAGACCGATAAAACTCAAAACCGCCTCAGTTAGGATCAAGCCCGGTATGCCCAAAGTGAGGGCCACAACAACGGGACCCAGGCTATTGGGCAGAAGATGTCGGCTGATGATACCCAGCGGCCGAGCCCCGATCATCCGTGCGGCCTCAACGAAATCCTTCTCCTTGAGAGAGAGAAACTGCCCCCGCACCAAACGGGCCATACCCATCCAGCCCACGGCCCCTATGCCGATGAAGATGTTGGTCAGTCCAGGCCCCAGGACCACCATGATGAGGATGATGAAGAGGAGGGTGGGAAAGGCGTACATCACGTCCACAAAGCGCATCATGTAGTTATCGATGCGACCTCCCAAATAACCGGAGATCGAGCCATAGGATAACCCGATGACCAAGGCGGTCAAGGAGCCCACCAAGCCTACCGTGAGGGAGACCCGTCCACCCCAGATGACGCGGCTGAAAACATCCCGCCCCATCTTATCGGTGCCCATAATATGATCCGGCCACCGGGGACCTATACGGTTATTGGCGTAATCGGTCTGCTTGTAACTGTAAGGAGCCACCCAAGGGGCAAAGATGGCCGCGAAAGCGACCAAAAGGATGAACAGCCCCCCGGCCACCGCCATCCTGTTTCTCAGCAACCGGCTCCAGGCGTCCCGCCAGAGGCTTACCGAGGGACGAGCCAACTCCATCTCCACCGGTATGGCCGGCGGTGGCCCCCCGACCTCTCGACCTCTCTCCCCTACCGTCATCTCCCCACCTCTCTACTCGTATCGAATGCGCGGATCCAAGAAAGCGTAACTGATATCCACCGCCAGGTTGAAGAAGACCAAGGCCACAGCGTAAACCAGGATGACACCCATGATGAGGAGGTAATCCCTATCGCTGATGCTGGTGACGAAGAACTTCCCTATCCCTGGGATGGAGAAAACCCATTCCACCAAGAAAGACCCAGTCAGCCAGGCCGCGGTGAGGGGCCCCAGGATAGTGGTCACGGGGATGAGGGAGTTCTTTAGGGCATGGCCCAATATCACCGCCCGCTCCCTCAAGCCTTTGGCCCGAGCGGTACGGATATAATCCTGACGGATAGTCTCCAACATACTGGCTCGAGTGAGACGGGCGATGAAAGCCGTCCCCCCCGTCCCCAGGGTAATGGCCGGCATGATCACCTGCAAGGGCGTCTTCCCCCACCCAAAGGCGGGGAGCCAATGTAAAGTCAAGGTGAAGAGTATGATAAGTAGCGCCCCCAAGACGAAGTTAGGGATAGAAACCCCCAGCATGGAGAAAAACATGGCTATGTAATCTATTATGGTGTTCTGCTTAAGAGCGGAGATGATCCCCAAAGGTATCCCTATAACTATGGCGATGGCCAAGGAGACAAGCCCCACCTGGGCCGATACCATTATCGGCGCATGGAGGGGATCCTTCCAGAAATCCCGGCCGAACATGATCTGGTTGATGGTCCTCCCCTGCTTACGGTAGGAGGGACCGAAATCGAAATGAAGGATCAGCCTCTTCATGTAGTTTATATACTGCTTCCAGGCCGGCTCATCGAGGCCGTAGCGGGCCTCCATGTTGGCTCGAATCTCCGGGGGTATAGGCCTCCCCGAGGCCCCAGCGGTGAAAGGCCCCCCGGGCACCAGTTGCATGGCGGTGAAAGTTACTATGCTGACCATGATGAGCACTGGAATAGCCCACAAACCCCGATAGACTATGAACTTCAACATCTCCTCAACCCCCGCTCCAAACTAGAGGTGATGGCAGACCGCAAATAAGGGATAAAAGATAATGATGATACCAGACCATGTAGCCCTCATAATGAGGGCTACATGGCTACTCTACCTACAGGTTGTTGCACTGATCCAGGACATCCAGGTAGACGGCCCACTCCATGTTGACTAGGTTGACGTAGATACCCAGGTTCTCCTCCCACATGGCCGCCACAGCCTCGATGACATCCTCGTTGCCCCGGTTGAACCACATCTCGATGCTGATCTCACTGGGGTCGGCGATGCCCGCCTCATCCATGTAGGCCTGGAGTGCCTCTGTGGCCGCGTCAACATCGAAGGTATAGCCCACCTTCCCGCAACCTTGGTAACCCGGGATCTCGGGCGGCACCACGCCGCAGGCGTCCATTCGCCAAGGCATGTTCAGCACGTCGTCCAAGATAGTACGCTTGTCCACCGCCATCTCTAGCGCCTTGCGGAAGTTGACGTTGCTGGTGTGCCCCACCTTGGTGTTCAGTCCCACGTAGTAGGTGCCCGGACGCGGCAGCCTGACGAACTCTTGGCTCAGGACCGGGTCCTCCAGGATCCTGGGCAACTCCTCGGAAGGATAGCCGCTCACGTCCACTTCGTCGTTCTCGTAGGCCGCTAGAGCCGTGGAGTCCTCGTAGATTATGGGGAACTCCACCCGCTCGATGGTCACTGCGTCAGCATCGTGATAGAGCGGGTTCTTCTCGATGGTCACGTGGTCCTCGTGAGCCCACTCGGTGAGGATGTAGGGCCCGTTGCCCACGAAGTTCCCTGCCTCGGTCCATTGGTCACCGAACTCCTCGATCAGATCCAGGCGCACAGGGTACATGGTGAAGAAAGCCAGGATGCTGTCGAAGAAGGCCGCTCTGTCCTTGAGGGTGATCTCCAAGGTGAGGTCGTCGGGAGCGCTCACACCCACGGTGCTAGGGTCATCGGTCACGCCGGTGTTGAAATCCTCCGCCCCCGCAATGTAGTACATCACGTAGGCGTACTCGGCCGCCGTCTCCGGGTTCAGTAAGCGGACTATCCCGTCCACGTAGTGCTGGGCGGTCACCGGCTCACCATCCGACCAGACGGCGTCATCTCGCAGATGCACCGTGTAGACCAAGCCGTCGTCAGAGACCTCATAACTCTCCGCCCCCGCCGGCTCGATGGTGCCATCACCCCGGTAGCGATAGGGGGACTCCATCAACTGGTTAAGTATGGCGTGAGAGGTGGTGTCGGTGGCCAGGTTGATGTCCAAGGTGGGCGGCTCAGTGCCCAGGCGCCAACGAAGCGTGGTGATGGTGGGATCCTCGAAACTCCAGAGCATGATATGAGCCTGCCCGAAGGGCGGGAACTCGTGGTTGATGCCGCTCTTCACCAGGGCAGTGCGGTCGTAGTGGAAGATGGGCACCACCGCGGCGTAGTCGTCGATCAAGATCTTCTCGGCCTGATTCCAGATGGCGGCCCGAGCCTCCGGATCCGTCTCCACCAGCGCCTGATCCACCAGGTCGAGGAAGGTGTCATCCCACCAGAAGGTGTCCTGGAACGGGGATTTAGGGCTGAAGACCTCATTGATGATGTTGTTGGCATCGGAGTAGTCCATCACCCAGACCATGCGGTATGCG
>JBHIDN010000017.1:0-10617 GCA_046760125.1 Anaerolineae bacterium | reverse complement strand
GGGTAGCCATCCGTAGTCGAGGCTTCAGATTGGCGGCCGGTAGCCCGGCGGGGTCAGGAAGCACCTTTGCCAGCGCATCATATGCAGGGCTCAAATCCACACGTCGAACCGGGATGTCGAACTCCCTTGCCAGGAGGCTAGCGGACTCCTCATCATAGGGGTCACTATGGATGGGCATGATCAGCCCCAAGAGATCCGTGACCCTCTTGCAGAGCACCGCCGTCACCGAGGAATCGACCCCTCCGCTGAGCCCCATCACCGCTCCTTTAGCGCCGGCGCCCTCTATCTGCTCCTTTATCCAATCGCTGATCTTGTCGGCTAGTTCCATGAACCCCTCTATCCCTTCGCCTCATGGGCGATGAGTATGGCCTTGGCTATCTCCTTCATGGGCACCCTCTTGTCCATGCTCATCTTCTGAATCCTGCGAAAAGCCGCCGCCTCACTAAGCCCCTGGGTGTCCATCAGGACCCCCTTAGCCCGGTCCACCAGTTTCCTCGTCTCCAGAGCCTCCTTTAGATCCTCAACTTCTTGTTCTAAGGTCTTGAACTCCTCGAAGCGGGAGAGGGCCACCTCGATGGCGGGCCCCACATCCTGCTCCCGGAAGGGCTTCACTAGATAGCCCGCCACCCCTGCCTCCTTGGCCCGTTGCACCAGTTCCCTTTGGCTGTAAGCCGTGAGAAGCAGAACGGGAGCGATCTTCTCCTCAGTGAGGATCCTAGCCGCATCGATCCCATCCAGGCCCGGCATCTTAATATCCATGATCACGATATCTGGTTTCAGTTCTCGAGCCAGGTTCACGGCGCTCGTCCCGTCCCCCGCCTCCCCTACCACCAGATAGCCCAGGCTCTCCAGCATCTCCCGGAGATCCAGGCGGATGATCGACTCGTCATCGGCGATGATTACTCTAGTTCTTCCCAACTCTCTCCTCCTAGAATGACCTTGGGGAAACTGACGATGGCCTGCACCCCGCCTCCATCCTTCAACTCGAACCGCCCCCCAAGGTCGTCTTCTACCAAGGTCTGCACTATCTGCAGCCCTAGGCTCCTATCGACTTCCAGGTCGAAATCGGGAGGCAACCCCCTTCCATCGTCATCTATCTCGATGGTCACGCCATCAGCCTCCTCCCGCAACTTCACCGCAATGCTCCCCTCCTTCCTCCGCCTGTAGCCATGCTCCAGGGAGTTCTGGAGGAGTTCGTTGATCACTAAGGCACAGGCGGTGGCCTGCTGCGCGGGGAGGTAGATGTTCGGGCCCTTGACGCTCAGTTCTATCTCTTTCGAAGGGTCCATCACCCCCTGCTGCAACTGATCCACCACCCGCCGACTTACCTCCTTGAGGTTTATCACCCGAGACTCGTGCTGGGAGAAAAACTCGTGGATCACGGCTACACTTAAGATACGGTTGATGCTCTCCCGCAGGGCCTTACGCGCCTCCCTAGACCCGGCTCGTCGGGCTTGGAGGCGCAAAAGAGCGGCGATACTTTGCAGGTTGTTTTTCACCCGGTGGTGGATCTCCTGGATCATGGCTGACCTTATCTTCGCCTCCCGTTCCCTCCGCCGGGCGGCAGTGGCATCGTGGATGGTCACCAACGCCCCCACCACCTGGGGACCTCTCCCCCAAAATCGCCGCCAGCCATCCTGGGAGAGGAGCGGCAGCACCTTCCTGATCCATACCCGTTCTCCCTCCTGGGCCTCTTTCTCTAAGCATCTCACTTTTCTCAGCGCCTTTTCGACCAACGCCTCGTCGGAGGTGGTGAGATATCTCAACTCTTTCCCTACCAGGCTCTCCATATAGCCCAGTCGCCGATAGAGGTTGTTGGCGATGCCACTAGCGTAGAGGATTTGCCGCTGCGAATTGACCACCAATATGCCGTCATGCTCCCCGAAAGGGCTCAGTCTTTCCGCTCCCGCTAGTGTTCCACTGGCGAGCATCTTCTGCAGTTCCCTTGTCGCCCACCGGAAACTGGGGAGGCGGCGCTTATGCCGCTCCTGCTCGATCATCGTCTTCTCCACGCTCAGAGCGCCCAGCAACCTCTTTTGAGGGCCGAAGAGGGGCCACATCTCTTGGAAGACGGGCGCTCCGTCGGGGATGACCCTCTGGGAGGCGCGAGCCGGCTTTCCACTCTCCAACACCTTGAAGAGGGCAGGCCTCTCCCCCCGACTCACCGTCTGACCGTATATCGGCTCATAGATGGGAGCCACAGAATGAGGTCTGGCCTGGGCCACCACCACCGCCTCGCTCTCCCCCCTCCGGCAGTAGAGCAGGATGTCGGCGCGGCTGATATCAGCCACGATAGGCATGCCCTTCTCCACCTTCTCCAAGAAGGCGATATCCTCTCTCTTTAGTCCACAAGACCTTAAGACCGCTGCGTCCATACTCGACCTCGAGCCACCTATAAGAGGATGGCCGATAGCGCGGCGGGCCATCGACCATCGAGCCAGGTCGGGGCGAGAGGATTTGAACCTCCGACCACTTGTACCCCATACAAGTGCGCTACCTGGCTGCGCTACGCCCCGAACCTAACCCTATTATATCAAATACTACCCCGCTTGACAAGAGCCGAGATCTTCCCTTCTCCGAATAACTCCTCCAGCGCCGCCTCTTGAATCTCCACGCCGAAGACCTCACTAAACCGCTGGGCCACTCTTTTGCGCACCTCTCCCATCTCTGGCCTCTCCCCCAGCACCTCTTCCATAGAAGTGACCCCGAACTCTTTGAGACCGCAGGGGATTATGAGATCGAAATGGGAGAGATCAGGGGAGACATTGAGAGCGAAGCCGTGGTAGGTTATCCACTCCTCGATGCGGACCCCCAGGGCGGCGATATTCTTACCCCCTATCCATACGCCGATCCTCCCCTCCAGACGACCCGCTTCGACGCCGAAATCCGAAAGGGCGCGAATCAGCACCTCCTCCAGGGAATGCATATACCAGCCCACATCTTGCCGGTGCCCCCTTAGGTCCAAGATGGGGTAACCTACCAGTTGCCCCGGCCCGTGGTAAGTGACATCGCCGCCTCGCTCCACCCGGTGCACCTCTATCCCCAGCCGGTCCAAGAGTTCCCGTGAGGCCACGATGTTGCTCTCATCCCCTCGCCGCCCCAGCGTTATCACCGGCGGATGCTCCAAGAGGATAAGCAGATCTTCAATCCGCCCCTCCCTCCTCGCCGCAACCAACCGATGTTGGAGGTCAAGCGCCCGATTATAGGGTTCAAGACCAAGATCGAGAAGGTACATCCAGCCTCCAGAAGGCTTCGATGATTTTGCTTAGCCCACCTCGCCATCTCTTGCTAGAAGCAGAATCAACAACCTCGTGAACGGACCGACCACACTTCATTGACAACCGCCACTTTCTGCACTTTCAAATTTCCCTCACCTTCGTTAACTCAACTTTAGATCGCCATCAACCGTTATTCCGGCGGCATGGGCGCATCGGTCCCCGGCCCGATATGGCCGTAGGTCTCCTCGATGAACTCCCGGATCTCCCTCACCGGCTTCCCTTCTTCATACAGCCTCTTAGCGTCACGCGCTATCGCTACGCAGATCCCTCAAGTGAACCCCATCTTGTCGATCCGCACGAACCCCTGGGGAGTGATCTCATCGATGAAACAATCCCAGGCGCTTATATGGCCCACATCCTCACAGCGACAATAACAAGGCATATAACCCAATACCTCCGGATGCTCCGCCGCAAATCGATACGCCTCCTGCACATCTGCCGGGGCTGAGAGCATCTCCGGGGGAAAGACCAGCCCTCCCGGGGTCGAAAGGGGCCCGCTTTCGATCCCTGCGCTCCTCCCACACCCCAGGAAGAGCAAAACAAGGGCAGTCATAAACGCCATGTAGAGGAGTTTTCTCATCTCCTTAGCCTCCTTTCGCTGACTTTATCTTATCACACTACCGTCAAAAATCAAGCCTGTTGACCCGCGCATCAAAAATCACTCGTTTTCTCGCCTCGCTATCTCGCTCCCTGGCAAAATGTACCATTCACTTCCCTAGCCTCGAACCCACGAACCCCCTCTGTCCCCGCAGGAACTCAGCGATCCCCATAGCCCTCTTCCCCGCCAACTGTACCTCTTCCAAGGCCAGGAGCCCCTCTCCCGTGACCACCGCTGCCTCCTCCTTGGTGGCTACCACCAAACCAGGTTCTCCCCGCCCTCCCTCTATGGGGCGAGCCCGTAGGATTTTCAGCGGCCGCCCCTCAAAATGTGTATATGCGCTGGGCCAAGGGTTATAGGCTCGAACCTGTCGCCATATCTCCACGCTGCTCACACTCCAGTCGATGAGCCCATCCTCCTTCCTCAAGATCTTGGTATAGGTCGCCTTATCGTCTTCCTGAGGCTGGGGTGCTATCTCCCCCTTTAGCCAGCGAGGCAGCGTCTCCAACAGCAAGTCGGCCCCCAGGTAGGCTAGTTTCTCCGTCAAGGAGCCTCGGTTGTCCTCGGGGGCGATGGGTAGCCGCGCCTGAGCCAGGATGGGGCCCGTGTCCATCCCCTCATCCATAAGCATGATAGTGACCCCGGTCTCCTCTTCCCTGGCCAAGAGGGCCCCTGCCACAGGGGAAGCGCCCCGATACTTGGGCAAGAGAGAGGCGTGGACGTTGAGGCAACCGAAAGGAGGGATAGCCAAAACCTCCGGCGGCAATATCTGACCATAGGCGGCTACCACTATCACTCGAGGCTCCAACTCCAACAAGGAAGCGACTACCTCCTCCTTCTTGAGAGAGCGAGGCTGCATCACCTGGCTCCCCCAGGCCAAGGCCACCTCCTTCACCGGCGAAAAGGCGACCCTTCGCCCTCGACCCGCCGCCCTATCGGGCCTGGTGACCACAGCCACCACTTCGTACTCCTCCAGCAACCTCTTCAAGGAAGGAACAGCGAACCATGGCGTACCCATAAATATCAACCGCTCACCCATTCAACCTCCCAGGCAAGTTCGGGCGCACCCCTTCCCCCGCTAGGGGGTTATATACCTTGGACGATTCTATCACACCCAATTGGCCATTCCAAGTCTTGACATCCGGGCAAAAGATGATAGAATAAACTAAAAAAGGAGGAAAACAATGGCCGAAGAGAAAGCGCCGCCGACGGAGGAGATAACCGACAACGACAAACTGATGGCCGCCATCTCCTACCCTATCCCCTTGTTGGCAATCATCATTCTCCTGGTAGAGGACATGAGATCCAGAGCCTTTCAAAAGTATCACGCTGTCCAATCGCTAGTGGCTAATATAGCGATCTGGGTGATAGTAGTCGTCCTCAGTTGCCTGTTGACGTTCATCCTAGGAGCGTTAACCGCCCCCCTTGGTGGCTTTGGAGCCATTTGTGGATGGTTCCCCGTGCTCCTATGGTTCATCACCCTCTACTGGGCCTATCTCTCCTACCAGGGCCAGTACTTCGACATCCCTGTGGTCACCGACTTCATCAAGAACCAAGGCTGGGTTTAGACAAACAAGGGGTTCCGCCCAAGAGCGAGGAGGTCTCTCCCCGCTCTTTTCATTGCCTACTCCCTCGACTTTCCCTATAATGGGAGTTAATCTCCTAAAGAAGGAGGAGAGATTTGGCCGCCCCTCAACTGAGGTGGGAGGTAGCCAAGCCAGCCCCTCAAGAATATCTGGCTCGCTTCCGGGATCTGCCTCCCTCTATCGCCCAATGCCTCTACAACCGCGGGTTCAAGAGCCCCCAAGAGGCTTACGCCTTCCTTTCCGGTGAGCCTGCCCTGGCACGTGGCAGGCCAGGGCCTGAGAAGGACGACCCCTTCCAACTACGCGGGATACACCAGGCAGTGGCCCACATCCGCCAGGCGATCCGCCAAAAGCAGCGGATCGCTGTCTATGGCGACTTCGATGCCGATGGGATCGCCGCCACCGCTCTTTTGGCCCAGACCATCTCCTCCCTGGGCGGACAAGCCTGGCCTTATATCCCTCATCGGGTTGATGAGGGGTACGGGCTCCATAGAGAAGCGTTGGAGAGACTGGCCGAGAAAGGGTGTCGTCTCCTGGTTACCGTCGATTGCGGCGTCCGCTCTATAGAGGAGGTGAGGTATGCTCAACAACTCGGCTTGGAGGTGATCGTTACCGACCACCACTCGCCTCCCTCAGAACTCCCGCCTGCCCTAGCCGTTGTCAACCCCAAACGAGAGGACTGCCCCTACCCTTTCAAGGGGCTCTCCGGAGCCGGAGTGGCCTTCAAGCTGGCCCAAGCCCTCCTAAAGGTCGAACGGCGCGTCCCCCTCTCTAGGAAGAGCACCCCTTTAGAAGAGGAGGAACTCTTAGACCTGGTCGCCTTGGGCACCATCACCGATCTTTCCCCCCTCTTGGGCGAGAATCGGAGCCTGGTGAAAAGGGGGCTTTCCACCCTTAACCATTCGCCGCGGCCAGGCATCCTGGCCCTCTCTGCCTCTTTGAAGGAGGGAACTATTACCTCCCAAACCATAGGCTACATCCTGGGCCCCCGGCTGAACGCCGCCGGACGCCTGGGAGACGCTATGGCCAGTTACCGCTTGCTCACCACCTCTTCCCCCGCTGAGGCCCAAGAACTAGCCCTGGAGTTAGAAGAGAGGAACCGTCAAAGAAAGGATCTCACCCTCCAAGTGCTGGAAAAAGCCCAAAAACAGATCGAGGGACAAGAGAGCGAGCCCATCCTTTTTGCCCAGGGAGAGGGTTTCCCTTGCGGCGTAATCGGCCTGGTGGCCAGCCGCCTCTCCGAGGAGTTCTACCGTCCAGCGGTGGTGATAGAGTTGGGGGAAGAGGAAAGCCGAGGCTCGGCGCGGAGCATCCCAGAGTTCGACATCACCAAGGCCCTGGATGAATGCCGGGATCTTCTCCTAAGATACGGCGGCCATTCTCTGGCCGCCGGCTTCACCGTGAAGAGCGAGGATCTCGCTACCTTGGAGGAGAGACTAAGGGGCATCGCCGCGCGCCAACTTTCGGACCTAGAACTCGTACCCACCCTCTCCATCGACGCCGAGGTCCCTCTCACCGATCTAGAACCCGCCATCTTCGCCGCCGCCCAGACCCTCGAGCCTTTCGGCTCCTCCAACCCGCCGCCCACCTTCCTCAGCCGTGGGGTGGAGGTGCGAGAGGCACGTCTCGTAGGCGAGACCCATCTCAGGTTCGCCCTCACCGATCCCACGGGATCCTGTAAGGATAAGGATGGCCGGGTGATATGGGATGGTATCGCCTTCGGAAGGGGAGAGGAAGCCAACTCCCTTCCCCGCTACATCGATGTCGTCTACGTCCCCGAGATCCAATGGTGGAACAACGTGGAGCGGCTACAGTTGAGGGTTCTCGATCTCCGCCCTGTCAATGAGGTATAGACATGGAACGAGAGTACCCCTCCTGGCCCATCGTATCCGTGGGAGTGGTAGTGCGCAAGGGAAGTAGAGTCCTTCTGGTTCGTCGGGGTCAGGAACCCCGCAAGGGAGAGTGGAGTATCCCCGGCGGGATCGTGGAATTAGGAGAGACCATCCGAGAGACCGCCCGCCGGGAAGTGCAAGAGGAGTGTGGAATGGAAGTTCAGGTCGGCGAGGTCCTGGATGTCATCGACGCCATCTACCAAGATCAGGAGGGCAGAGTCCGTTATCACTATGTCCTCGTTGACCTAGTCGCCACTCACCTGAGCGGAGAACTGAAACCCGGCTCCGATATCGACGAGGCCCGCTGGGTGACGCGGGAGGAACTCGACCAGTTCCATCTCTCCGAGAAGACCAAGTCTGTCATCCTCAAAGCGCTAAGGGATGCGCCTAGTTGAGACGTCGCTTAAAGGGTGCCACTACCAGATGTAGAAATATAGCGTCGGGCTTTAGCCCGACGGGAGAACGTTGCCCTGAAGGGCAACCCTATAGCCCCGCCTCTACATCCTCAATTTGTAGGTTCAACCTAACACCAAAAGACCCCTTCTCGCGAATTTGACATCACCAAAAGCCGAAGTATATAATCGTTTGCGAGGATCTTTCCTTGATTCTATCTGCTAGAAAGCGAGGGTTCAAAATGCTTATCATTAACGGCACCCTGGTGACTGAAAGCGACATCACCCCTCACGGCGCTCTCCTCATCGACCACGACCGGATCGCCGATCTAGGAAGCACAAAAGAACTTCTCGCCAAGTATCCAGGTGAGGAGAGCCTCGATGCCCAAGGGATGCTGGTGATGCCCGGCCTCATCTGTGCTCACACCCACTTCTACGGCGCTTTCGCCCGGGGGATGGCTCTAAAGACCGAGCCCCCCACCAACTTTCCAGAGATACTGGAGCGGCTCTGGTGGCGACTGGACAAGGCCCTCACCTTGGAAGATGTGCGCTACTCCGCCCTCGTCTGTCTAGTGGACGCTATACGTCACGGAACCACGACCCTCATTGACCACCACGCCAGCCCCAACGCCATCGAAGGCTCGCTCGAAACTATCGCCTCGGCGGTCCAGGAAGCCGGGGTACGGGCCTGCCTCTGCTACGAGGTCTCGGATCGGGACGGGGAAGAGAAGGCCGCCCAAGGGCTCAAAGAGAACCGAGAGTTCATCGGGGCGGCGAGAGAGGGGAAGTTTGGCCCCCTCATCGCTGGCACCTTCGGCCTCCACGCCTCTCTCACCCTCCCCGATGCCACTCTCAACAGGGCGTTGGAGGCAGCCGAGGGAGTGGGTTTCCACATCCACGTGGCCGAGGATAAAGCCGATGTCCGGGACAGCCTCAAAAAGTCGGGACTTCGGGTCGTGGAGCGGCTGAATAAGATGGGCATCCTGGGGGAACGAACCATCGCCGCTCACTGCGTCCACATCGACGCCTACGAGATGGACATCCTGAGAGAGACAAAAACAAAGGTGGTCCACAACCCCCGTTCCAACATGAATAACGCCGTCGGGGCGGCCGATGTCCCAGGTATGTTGAGACGCCACATAGACGTCGGCTTGGGGAACGACGGCTTCTCCAACAATATGTTCCCGGAGATGGAAGCCGCCTATCTGATCCATAAGCATGTGCAGGGGGACCCCCAGGCGATGCCCGCTGGCGAGGTAGTCAAAATCACTATACGAAATAACGCTCGCATAGCCAACCTCTTCTTCCCTCGCCCCTTGGGAGAACTCTCCGTCGGCGCCTATGCCGACATCATCCTCTTGCGCTATCTTCCTCCCACCCCTCTTCGGGTGGAAAACCTCCCTTGGCATATCATCTTCGGCATGGACGGGAGTCAAGTAGATACCACCATCGTGGGAGGGCGGGTTCTCATGCGGGGCCGGAGACTAGTTACCCTCAATGAGGAGGCTATCTTCGCCCGCGCTCAGGAACTAGCCCGAGACCTATGGGTGAGAGTATAACTATGTTAGAGAGAATCCGCTACCTTTGGAGCCGCGCTACTGGCCCGGTCAAGGTGGGGCTCCTCTTCGGCGCTCTGGGTGCCCTTTTGGCCCTCCTGGGCTGGTTTCGGGAGAGGGGAGACCTACTGGGCCTAGTTCTCGCCCTCCTCATCTCCTTCGCCACCTGGGGGGTCGTCTCCTGGGCCATAGCCCAGGCGGTCCACGAAGTAGAGAAGGACGAAGATGACCAAAAGGTGTAACCTCTGCGCAGGGCGGGGCAATGTCTCCCCTGCCAAGGAAGTGGCCAATTCATCGAAGGTTGTGGCTCCAGCCACCACCTCTCTTTCTCTCTTATCAGATGAGCGGGGGCGGCTCTCGGGGTACTGCACCTTATCGCTGCGCCGCCTAGTCCCTGGCTGGCCTAGAAAGAAGGGAGAAGGGGAGACTATGGGCAAAGCCATAGTAAGGGTGGATCACCATGGTAAAGATTCTAAGGAGACCGAACGGGAAGATGCCACTTTCGGCTCCTGGTGGAGGAAAGAATGGCCGACCTTAAAGTAGAGATCTGTGGCTTGAAGTTCAAAAACCCCATCCTGGCCGCGGCGGGCCCCCCTACCTGGAACGGCAAGGCTATGGTGGCCTGCGCCCAGGGAGGAGCGGGCGGCATCGTGGCTAAGACCATCTCCACCACCGCCGCTCAAGTCCCCGAGCCTTGCATGGCCCAATTCGGCAAGGCCTCCATGCTCAACACCGAACTCTGGTCGGAACTCCCCCCTGAACAGTTCATAGAGAAGGAGTACGCCATCGCCAAGGAGACGGGGCTCCCCCTCATCATCAGCCTGGGCTACACCGCCGACCAGATCGCAGAACTGGCTCCTAAAGTAAAGCCCTTCGCTGACGCCTTGGAGTTGAGCACCCATTACATCGGCGAGGATCCAAGACCTATGATCGAGGCTATCCAGGCGGCGAAGGCCGCGGTGCAAGTGCCCATCTTCGTCAAACTCAGTCCCCTAGGGCGGGAGATGAAAGCCGCCGCCCAGGCGGCCCAAGAGGCGGGAGCCGACGGGATCATAGCCATCAACTCCTTCGGGCCCTGCCTGGCGATTGACCCGGAGACCGGGCTTCCGCTGATGGGGAGCGAGGAGGGGTACGGTTGGCTCTCCGGCCAGGCCCTTAAACCCTTGGCTTTGCGTTGCGTCTTCGATGTCGTGCGGAGCGTAGATATACCCGTCGTCGGCTGTGGGGGCATCTCCCGAGGCATCGACGCCATCGAACATTTCATGGTGGGGGCCTCCGCCGTCCAACTTTGCACCGCCGCCATCCTTCGCGGCCC
>JBHIDN010000016.1:0-10671 GCA_046760125.1 Anaerolineae bacterium | reverse complement strand
ACCGTTCACCAGATCTGGCTTCTTGAAGGACATCTTGAGAAGATCGTCCAGGTCCACGATCTGACCGGCCAGGGTGAAGGGACCAAGCACCCAGGCCCCCACCGCTACTCGGTCCCCTAAATCCTCCTTCAACAGCCGGATGGCCTCCACGACCACCGGCGTCCGACCTGCACTCTCCAGGTCCTCTGGCACTCGAACTTCCAGATCTTCGACCTTGGAGGCCAACTTCCCCGATATGGTGGGGTAGAGAATGTCTGTATGGTGGGCGTAATAGTTCACTTCGCAGCCCAAAACCTCCGCTTCCACCCCCATGTCGAAGGGGACCACTGCGCACTCGAAGCCAAAGAGACGGGACGTAGAGGCCGCTGCGGTAGCCATCTTGTAGCCATCCAGATGGATCTCTGGGAAGCGCCATCCGTACTGCTCTAAGCCATGCACCGTTACGTTCCCCATGCCACTGAAGACGGGGATACGGTCTATCTCCCGGCCCGCAAATAGTCCCAGCACTCGCTCTCTAGAATTGAGTCTCTCACTGACCATATCTAGCCCTCTCCTCCCTCCTGGAGCAATTCGCTTGCCATCTCAGGGAAAAGCAGATTGAGGGGGTGTTTTTCCTCACCGGGCAGGGAGCGAACCTCGTCGTAGGCCAGCGTGGAGAGAAGAGCCGTCGCGGCAGCCACAGCGGGAAAGACTCGCCCCGTGCCAGTCATAGGGCCGAAGAGCAGAAAATCGCTCCACAGAGCGGATATGGCGTGCACACTGGCATCCACCGCCGTAAAGCCTTGCCGTCCCCACAGCTCTAGGGACTTCTTCCACATGTAGGTGCCGTTGGAGGGTGCACAGCCCACTGGCAGGCCAAACTGCTCCTTGATTCGATAGTTGGCCAATAGGGAGAAAGCGGTAGTGGGTAGATTCATCACCGCCGTGTCCACCAAGATGCTCTCGAACTCCCCCCTCCCCACCAGCTCCAGCATCTCCTTGAGAGAGTTGATCCGGCCACTGGGCATCTTATCCACCACATCAAAGGCCTGGACAATGATGTGCTTGATGCCCATCGCCTTGAGTTCCGCCACTTGGGCGGGGATATCCTCATCCCAAGGCGTGATGCTGTTGTATAGCAACCGATCTTGGAGCCCTAGTTCGGCCACATAGCGGGCCGCTTGCAGTCTGGTCTTCTGCACCCAGATGTCGATGGCGAAAGGCATATCCGTCACGCCGACGAAGAAATCCACATAGGCCTTCATCTCATCGGGCGTGTTGGCTACCATGGCCACCATGCCTGGAACGCCCGTCTCCTGCGATAACCTCTCCATCTCACGGATGCGTTCTGTGGCCCTTCGCCTATCGAACTTGCGCTCTTTTCTGCTCTCGATGAGCCGGTCCCCCTTCTGAAACATGCTTCCGATTAGGAGTGGCGGGTGCTCGCCCGGCTGCCCCCCGACCTTTATGCCCCCGATATTGCAGACCTTCTGCTCCTTAGCCAAACGGAACATGAACCCCTCCTTTCCATCCCCCTTCACCTATCCTTTTGCCCCCTTCTCTGGGATCTTTCTCTCCATCCTCTGAAACCCCCTCAAGGCCCTAGCCCTGGCTCGACGATTTCGGCTATCGGGGCGCCAGCGATCCTGATTCGAAACGTTCCCCAATCAGTTTCAACAGGTCCTCCTCCTTCACGACCTGTCCACCCTCTCTGGGAGACGGTCCTTCAGGTGGGGGAACTCGTCTTTCATGTGGGGGAAATACATGGCTTGCGCAAACTCCCTCTCGAAATCGGGTTCCACGGTCAGTTCCACGTACTCCACCTGTCTGGCGATCTGGTTGGCCTCCACCCTCTTGTCCCGGTTGAGGAGGGCTATACGCGCCCCATCGCCGGCTGCATTGCCCACAGCATAGACATTCTCCAACTCACAATCGGGGAAGAGGCCCATGATCATGGCTGACTCCTTGTCGATGTAGCTGCCGAAGGCTCCAGCCAGGATAACCTTGTCCAACCTGTCGATCCCCAGCCGGCGCATCATCAGTTTGGCCCCCGCGTACATGGCTCCCTTGGCTAACTGGACGGCCCTCACGTCGGCGAGGGAGATGGTGATCTCCTTGCCGATGGAAGTCTCGTGAGCCCAAGCGATGACGAACTCCGGACCCTCCTCGTTAACCCTCAGACGAGGGGTGTCGAGATCGGTATTGAAGCGGCCGTTTCTCTGGAGGATCCCCGCCCGGAACATGTTAGCCACGGCATCGATGATCCCCGAGCCGCAGATGCCCTTGGCATCGACCTCCTCCAGTTCCGTGTTCCACTCCTCCTTCCCGATGACCTTGAAGCGTACCTCCTTGGTCTCTGGGTCGATCTCGATCCTCTCGATGGCCCCGGGCGCGGCCCGCATGCCATACTGGATATGTGCCCCCTCGAAGGCCGGACCCGTAGCGCAAGAGGAGGCGATGAGTTTCTCCCGGTTGCCCATCACCAGTTCACCATTGGTGCCGATATCTATGATGAGCACCATCTCGTCTTGATTGTAAGGTTCCTCAGCGATGAGCACTCCTACGTTGTCAGCCCCCACAAATCCAGCCTCGATAGGCAGCACATGCACATAGGCTCCGGCGGAGACCTTGAGCCCCAGGTCACGGGCTTTGACATCAAGGGATTCATGCAGGGCCGGAGGGAAGGGCGCCTGACCTAGATATTGGGGATAGATCTTCAAGAAGATGTGATGCATGGCCGTATTGCCCACGATGGTCACCTCGCAGATATCCTGAGGTGCGAGGTTCACCTGGGCAGTGATGTCACGGGCGATGCTATTGAGGCCTTCAATGATAGCAGCATTCATCTTCGCTAGGCCATCGTCGTTGACCATGGCATAGGTGATGCGAGACATGACATCTTCCCCGAAGGTCACCTGGGGGTTCATCATCGATTCCGTGGCCAGCACCTCTCCAGTGCCTAGCTCGCAGAGATAGCCAGCCACCGTGGTGGTTCCTATATCCACCGCCAGCCCGTAGCCCTTCTCCTGGAAGCCGGGCTCGATCTTGATAACCTCCTGGTCCATCCATACGGCCACGGTGACCTGCCAATCACCTTCACGGATGACCTGCTGCATCCCCAGGAGCACCTGATAATCGATAGTCAGATCCGGCAACTGGAAACGCGCTTTCAGTTCGTCCTGGAGGCGTTCCCAATCGCCCAGCGGATTCTCTAAAGTGGCCGGGGTCAACTCCACGTAGTACTTCCGCACCGCGGGCTTGATGTCGATGGCTATCTCCCTCGCCGACTTGCGCACGATCTGCTTTCCGGCGCGGCTCTCCTCGGGGACGAAGACCAAGACGTCGCCGTAGATGCGGGTCACGCAGGAAAGCCGGTAGCCTGCCAGCTCCTCATGCTTGGCGAAGAATCTCTTCTCCCGGCCTTCTATAGGCGAGAGATGCTCCATCCGGGAATCGATGCCGTATCTCTCGAAGAACCCCTCCTCGATCCTCACCTTGCACTTACCACAGGTGGTCTTCTCGCCACAGATGCTCTCGATGTCCACGCCGAGTTGTCGAGCGGCCTCCTTCAGAGTCTCTCCCTCCTGGATGTAGCCTCGGCTACCGGACGGTTGAAAGATGACCAGATGCTCCTCCACTGTTGCGCCCTCAACTCCTCTCTATGGTCATGGTGACCTTCTGGGGCAAGGCTGCTCCTACCTCCACCTCGATAGCCTTCAGGATGGCTGAAGGCACAGGGCAAGCAGCGTGACTGATATATTGAGAGGCCACCCTGTAGACCAGTGAGTTACCCAGGGAACCCAGGGTCTCACGCCAATCTACCTCTTTCAGGTCCCCGTTCATCCTCTCCAGCATCTCGCATCCGCTGGAGAGGGCTACCCTCACTTTTGTGCCCTCAAGCCTCTCAGCCTGTATCTCGGCACTGAAACCACAACTTCCCGCATCGACAACCACTCTGCTCATCTTCGCTTCCCAGGGCCGCTCAGGCCCGAAATCGAGGGGAGAGAAGGTACTCCCAATCGGCTCCCTGCCGATACTTATCCGCTATCGCCAGCACCTTCATGGCATACTCGATGGCGTAGGGAATACCCAGCCCCCGAGGCACAAAACCTGCGGCTATCACCCCTACCATCATAGCCTCGAAGATCTCGGCATCCCTGGCTCCAGCCTCGATGGCTGGAATGATATGAACCAGACATCTGGGGGACCGAGTTGTCACCCCTATGGCGGTGAAGATCAGTTCCTTGATCTTCCTGGAGAGCGCCCCATCCCGCTTCGCCACCTGGTAGAAGTCCGCATATCTCTCGCCGACCGCGGGGTTGAAAGCGTTGAGGATCTCGAACATCCTAGGTAGGAACAGCATCCGCTCCTCTATATAGAGGTGAGCCTGAGCAACCCTCTCCTCGCTGACCCTCTTCCCCATGATATGGAATCTGGCCTCTCGGAAGCGAATCTAGGCTGGCTCCACCGGCCAAGACTCCGCCGTACGGAGGAAAACTCTCAGATTCTCCTCAGGCACGGTAGGTGGGATATCACAGCCAGGCATCAGGATGAAGCCTCCACCCGCTGCTGCCTTCCCCAGGCAATCCCGGCAGGCGGCCTCCACGGCATCTGGAGTCCCCTGAAGGAGGACATGGACTGGATCCACATTGCCGGCCAAACACATTCGGCCGTGGAATATATCCCTGGCCCGGCCGATGTCCACCTTGTGATCAATGCTCACGCAGTCAGCCCCCGTCTCGACCAGGAGATCGAGCTTGTCAGTGGTATCGCCACAGATATGGAGGAGGGTGAAGGCCCCTTTGCTCCTGGTATCAGCGTTGAGCATCTGCAGATAGGGCAAGGCGAATTCGGCGAAGTGCTGACGAGAGACCAGGTCGCCCGACGCTGTGGGATCGGCGATACTAGTCATGGGGATCACCTTCTCCTCCAGGAGGGGTTGATAGAAACGCATGATTACTCGGGCCGCGAATTCCATCACCTTCTTGACATCCTGGGGCCACTTATAGATGCTGCGCATCACCTTCTCCACGCCGTAGATCTGCGCTCCCAAGGTGAAGGGGCCCCAGGCAGTGGCCGTCACCACCACTTCATCGCCCAGTTCCGCCGCCACTATTCGCGTGGCCTCCCACACGGTCTGGACCAGTTCATCCTTCGCCAAGTCATCAATGTTGAGATCATCTAGCTCATCGACATGCTCGACCAGGGGCTCCTCCAGATCTGGGGCCCCCACAGCCCTGAATTTGATCCTCCCACCCAGGGCCGCGGCATGGAAGTTGTTGTAGCCAGAGCCTACATAGACAATGGGAAACCCCATCCTCCTATTGGTTTCGATGTTGACTCGGGCCATCTCCTGGGGATGACCGATCAGGCTCTGGAAATCCGTGCCTGAGGAGAGCAATGTCCACATGCCACCGCCAAACACAGTGGCCGGAATCCTCTCCGGTTGGCCGAGCCTAAATGCCTCGAACACCCTCTCTTTGCGGTTCATGGAGCCTCCTCATCCGCCCCTATCCTTGATCTTTCCCTCACTCAAACTAGGCACAAAGCCAAACCGAAGCGGTCGCCAGATGACCGAACGCTATGAGGTCAGTAGAATCTTATCGCGGAAGATAGGCTTTTGCCCCGCCACAAGGTAGGGGCTGGATGAGCCCCTACCTTGTGAGCGCTTTGGTGATCGCAGGATGACAGACCCCTAGCCGATGCCGTGATCAAACTTGGGAGGCACGAGATATTCCCACTCCTCCCCAGCCTTGTACGCTGCAGCCACCTGGTAGGCCTTCAAGGCATACTCAAAGGCATAGGGTATCCCTGGCCCGTTGGGCACAAATCCGCCACCTATCATCCCTACAGAGACGGCCTCAAAGATCTCCTCCAGCGTGGCTCCCGCCTCGAGGGCGGGGATGACATGAATCAAGCATCGCGGAGACATGGTTGTCACACCGATGGCGGTGAAGATCAACTCTTTTATCTTCCGGGGCAGCGCTCCGTCCTTCCAGACGGACTCGTAAAAGTCTGCAAAAGTCTCTCCAGCCTCAGGGTTAACCGTGTTGATGATCTTGAACATCCGAGGCGTGAAGAGCATCTTCTCCTTCATGTACTCGTTGGCTTGCTGTGCCCTCTCCTCTGTTACCACGGTTCCTCCTCCTTAATTTGTCATAGAGATAGTCCCTACCAGCCTTTATGCCGTCACATGGAGCGATCACTACATAGGCACCCCCCTCTCATCCTCGCCTGGTGGGTCTCCTTCCAGGCTCCGCTTCCGCGACCCCAACTCCTTCCCCAGGTGGCGGTGGCGAACCTCGCCCATCCACCTCGCGCAACTATCCCAGCACCAAATCGCGCCCCTGACTATGGCGCGCCTCGATCGCAGACGGAGAAAGGCTTGGCAAACCTCATATCCCTGAACAATCCCGCCTGAGTTTCGCCAGCGCCTGGAGGATCCAAGACCACTCTCAGCACGTCGCGCACCTATTCCTCAAGAGTTAGACTCCTGGTGACTATCCCGGCCGCTTCTCGCTGAATATCCTCCCCCTCACCTCCCGCCTATCTTGCTAGGCAGAGATGAGGCAGCCCAGAAACCAAAAAACCCGTGCAGCCGGGCCTCCCCAGCACTACGGGCACTCTTCACCCTAAAACAGCCCTGCCCACCATGAGCAGGCGGTTGTGAGCCATTCTACCTAGCCATCATATCATGACCCTCCCCGCTCGTCAAGTAGAAGGGCACGTTTTCGAAAAAGACTGGGCGATCGTCACTTCAGCCTATATTCTAAAGTAACAATACTACCGCCGCCGACCGATGCAAAACAAAGACCGCTCCAAACGCCAAATCTGTGCCCGCACCCCCCCGACCAAAGCAGAGAGAGGTCGCGCCTTCTCGATCGGGCTCCGGCCCCAGTTGGTACCAGGTAGAATTTATCGAATTCAGTTTATCATTAAACCTGCAACCAGTCAAGAGATTAGACCTTCAAAAACCACAGCCAAAGGGGGAGTTCAGGTGGGGAAAAGGAGATACAACCTGGGAGCTCTAGAAGGTTAACATGCCCTCACATAATAGGGCATAGTCGATCAACCTTGCCCCCCCGACAATGCTAGCCTCAGGGATAAGATCGGCTTGACTGATCTCCATCCCATTGGCGGTTTCGGAGCAGACCTCGAATCTGACGCCGGCCTCTATCGCTTCCCGCATCCTAGACCTCATCGACGGTCTGCCGGGCTTGACCACCTCAGAGTCAACGGCTCCCTTCACCATCACCCGGGCACCATCTTGGACACAGTAGATCACCGTTTCCAGGTAGAAAGAAGCGGCAAGCGCGGCGAACATCAAAGCGGCCCGAACTTTTCCTGGGGCCTCGGGCCCCGAGGTAAGCAAAACCAGAAAGATCTTGCCCTTTTTACTCTCCTTCACCCTCTGCGAACCCTCTCTGGTTTACGAAATCATCCCTCTTCCCGGGCTGTCGCTTCACCCTCGGCCCCTTCAGACCCGTGGCCCCTGCTTCCCTGAAGCCTCTCCCTATGATCCCCACAAAGAGGTCCAAGAAAGCATCATAACTCACTTCCAGAGACAACCTCTCGTAGGTTTGGCGAGTGCCCGGCGAATCCAAAAGCGCTCTCAGTACGTCGCGTTCCCATTCCTCAGGAGTTAGGCTCCTGGTGGCTCTCTCGCTCGCTTCTCGCTGAATATCCATGCCCCTCACCCCCTGCCTATCTTATAGCACACTGGAGAGAACCATGTCAAGGCAGGGTGCAGAATCTGAGGCGCTGCCATCTTACGGACAACGCCTCGCCCAGGGATGAAAACTATACCAAGAGGGTCTGAGTTGTTGACATGTGAAAGAAAATATGCTATGATAATTCCGACTATTTTACTAGGGATAGATCGAAGGGAAGGCCAAGGATCTAGACAGCAAGGAGTTCGGCTGTCAAGAAGGCTGACCGGATGAGCGATCGCAGCGATCAAGTCTCCCTGTCTTTACAGGGCAGGCTCACTAGGCGGAGGTTTCTTTCCTGGCTGGGGTGGGGCGGTATAGCCATGGCAGGAGTTCTCTCCGTGGTGGCCAGCCTTCGCTACCTTATCCCCAACGTTACATACGGTCCTCCCGTCACTTTCAAGATCGGGAGACCGGAGGAGTACCCCCAAGGAAGCAAGAGATTCCTGCGGGAGGCGAGGCTCTTCGTCATCCACGAGGAGGGAGGCTTCCATGCTATGTCGGCCGTCTGCACCCACATCGGATGCTCGCTCAACAGCGTCGATTGGGGCTATATCTGTCCCTGCCACGGCAGCAAGTTCGACAGAGTGGGAAAGGTTCTCGCCGGCCCAGCGCCGAAGCCGCTTCCTTGGTTCAAGCTGTTTTTGGCCCCCGATGGGGAGTTGGTAGTTGATACCAGCCGGACCGTCTCCCCGGGAACCCTTTTTGAGGTCTAGAGGAGCCTAATAGAGTGAGAAGGGCTCTGTTGTCTATCTGCCTGATGCTGGTCACTGGCGGCTGCAGGGCAGGAGCCGCACCGCCCATCAGCAACGTGCCATCCGCCGTCAAGCAGGAAGCCTCTCCCCAGGCTATCACCTCAGTGCCAACCGCTCCCTCGCTTCCACCCCCGCCCAGCCTTCCTACCCCCGTGGCTCCCTTGCCGGAATCCGCCGTAGGTCTGCTGGCGATCACTCAAGATGCCTCTACTACCATCATGGCTGTTGACCCTCGCGGCCAACTCACAGCGTTAACCGAACGGAGAGTCCTTGATACCAGTCGGCTATCCTTCCAGAGTCACGTCCTAGCCTACCTTGTGCTGGCAGGGCTCGATCCAGCCGATAACTTTATGGAGATCATCAACCTGGTCAGTGGTGACAGGTGGCGCGTTCATCCTAGCGATGGCCTCGCCATCTTCGCCCACACCTTGTCTCCCGATGGCCATCTGCTGGTCTACCTAGAGGTAGCGATGAGAGGCAGTGGGCCGGTGCCATCCTGGCAGGTGCTCATCTTCGATGTGGAGGAGGGTAGAAGTCGCCTGGTGCTGAGGTCTGGTGACCTAGATGCCCAAGGCGGAGAGAGAGGATGGGCAGCAGAGCCCATCCTCTGGTCAGATGCGACCGGCGAGATCTACTTCCAGGCTCTCGTTCCCTACAAGGGGTACGAAGGCCACGGCATCTGGGCCATGAGGCCCGATGGCTCTAACCTGCATCAGATCCTAGAGGAAGCCAGTTACCTAGGCACACCCCAGCTCTCTCCCGACGGCCTCAGGCTGGCCTACCTGGCTACCGATCTCACCCATCTCTCTCTCCGTTACTGGCCCATATCCGGCGGCCCACCGGCGCACCTCCTCAAAGTGATCTCACCCCTTGACGGCCAGGAGACCCTCCTCGCCCAAGAGGAAGGGGAAGTATACGGGGGGCTTGCCTGGTCACCCCACGGGAGTGACATTCTCCTCAGCCGTGGAGCCTGGCAGGGTTCCTCCTTCAGATACCGTATCATCCTCTCCGTAGCCGCTGATGGTTCAGAGCAACAGGTGGTAGTCAACCTGCCACCAGAGCAACCAGGGACTATCGTTGGCTTTCACTCATGCAGCACCGGTGGCCTCCTCTATCTGATCCGCGAAGAGAGAGGGACCAGATTAATGATGAGAACAGGTGCTGCGTCGACGTCGCTACTCCTCTTACCCCAGAGCAAAATCGAGATCATCGCCTGCCTGCAGTGAGACGCAGCCGCTTCCATAATGATGGGACGGCCTTGAGGAAGCAAGCATGGGGAGCAAGATCATAGATAAGGCAATCGCCGCCAGAGAGGTGCTCGTCAAAGCACCTGGGCACTTGAAGCGTTCCTTCCTCCGCGCCGGTTACCCCACCACCCCCTTTGAGCGGGCCAAGATTATGACCAGCAATTTCTTCCTGCACATCCATCCTCCCAGAGTACATCTGCACAGCCTGGAACCCGCCTACACCTTGGGATTGGGTGTGATAACGGTCTCTCTCTTCGCCATCCTGTGCATCACCGGCTTTCTCCTGATGTTCTACTATGTTCCCGCTGTTGAGTCGGCCTACAGTAAGATGCAGGACTTGATCTTCGTCGTCTCCTTCGGCCGCCTAGTACGCAACCTGCATCGATGGACTTCCGATGGCATGGTGATAGTCGTCTTCCTGCATATGTGCCGGGTGTTCTATACTGGCGCCTATAAGCCACCTCGGGAGTTCAACTGGTTAGTGGGCGTGGCCCTTCTGCTTCTCACCTTGGTGGCCAGTTTCACCGGCTATCTCCTGCCCTGGGATCAGTTGTCCTTCTGGGCCGTCACCGTAGCCACCGAGATCATCGGTTACATCCCTCTTCTCGGTGAGAGAGTTCGTTTCCTTCTATTGGGGGGTAGCAGTGTCGGAGGGGAGACATTAGTGCGTTTCTACGCCTTCCACGTAGCCCTCATTCCCTTAGCCTTAGCGATCCTGATCTCCTATCACCTCTGGCGCATCCGCAAGGATGGCGGCCTGGCCCGCCCCCGGGAGTCTGAGCAGGAGAAGCGCAAAAAGACCGTACTCAGTTTTCCTCGCCTGGTCTACATAGAGATCTCTATCCTCTTGGGGGTGTCAATCATCTTCCTCCTCATATCTCTCCTCTTTGATGCCCCTTTGGGAGGGATAGCGAACCCAGAATTTCCCCCCAATCCAGCAAAGGCTCCTTGGTTCTTTCTGGGCCTGCAAGAACTGGTCAG
>JBHIDN010000015.1:0-10802 GCA_046760125.1 Anaerolineae bacterium | reverse complement strand
AGAGGCCAAGAAACACCCTCCGGTGAAGTTGGTGGTGGGGATGATTTCGGGGCGAAAGCCCCTTTTCGATGCTGCCCAGCGTGAACTGACCGCCCGGTTCGGCCCCCTGGACTACGAGAGCATTCTTATGCCTTGGGAGTTCACCGATTACTACTCTAGGGAACTGGGGGAAAACTTAGGGAGGAAATTCCTCAGTTTCGAGAGGCTCATCGATCCGGCAAGGCTAGCCGAGATCAAGTCCTTCACCAACCAACTAGAGGGCAAGTTCTCGGAGGGGGGAGCGCGCCGTATCAACCTCGATCCTGGCTACCTGGATAGCGCAAAACTGGTCTTGGCCACCACGAAGAATCGCGACCACCGCATATACATCGGGCAAGGGATCTTCGCCGAGGTGACCCTCCACTTCCGGGGCAAGAGTTTCCGAGCCTGGGAGTGGACCTACCCCGATTACGCCACCCCGGAATATATCGCTATCTTCAACGAAATCCGCGCCCTCTACTGGGAGCAACTGAAAGGAACCACGTAGTCTAAGGGGGAGGGGGCGGCTCCTTGGCCAGGCCATCATGCTGATCCCCTCACCGCCCAAGGAGGGTTCAGGGTTCCACCCTCGCCACTATAAATATCTTCCCGCCGCTCCGATTCGTAAAGACCTTCTCCACTCGTATCCCTTTGCCCCTCTCGGCTACCAGGGCTTGGAAAGGGCCCCATCGGTTAAAGACGGTCTCCTCTGGGCTGTGAAAGATGTATATAGTCCCAGGGTCGGCTAGATGGGGAAGCAACCGTTCCCGGAAGCCCACATCTGGCTCTTCTAGGCTCTCGAAACCAAAGACCTCCTGGGGATCGACCCTTCCTTGAGTGAGAAACAGGACGTTGTTTCTGATCCCCCAGTCCATGGCCACCGTAGGCGCTCCCTTTTCCTCTAAGTAGGGGGCTAACTGGTATATGGCCTCGGTATATCCATCGAACCCCCCGGTGCGCGCTAGAGCACGGTGATAGCCGATATCCACCCGCAGGTCGAAAAGGAAAAGAACTATAGCCACAAGAAGGGCCGCTGAGAGGAAGAGACGCCTCGGCTCCTGGCGCATCCAGAGGCCGAGAGAGGCGGCCAGAAGGATCTGGGGCAGGGGTAAAAAGATCACGTAATGAGCCACTTTCAGGCCGGTGGGGGTGAAGGCGCTGAGGGGCAGCATAGTGATCAAGATAGTAGCCAAGAAAGCGATCTTTAGTCCCCATTCTCGCTCTTTGAATAGGAGAGGGATGATACTTAGAAGGGCCAGGAGGAAGAGAGGCAGATACAAGCCATTGGACCATACCCCTCCCAGGTACCAGAACTGCCCACCCTGGAGAAGGACTATGAACTGATGGAGGCGGGTGAGAAAGTTGGCCCCAAAAGCCAGGTTGTTCACCCCCAAGTAGGAGGTGAATAGATACTTCTGGATTATCTCCACCGTGCCCCTGGTTTGGAGGTTGAAGAGGATCAGGGGGAGAGAGCCCAAAGCGAAGAAGAGGATAGAGAGCGTCCCTTGGGCAGGGGTGAGGAGGCGAAGGAGGGCCCTCTTGCGTGCCGTCATCAGAAGCCCAGCCAGGAGGAGGCCCACCAGGAACCAGAGGAAGGAGAACTTGGCGAAGAGACCCAAGCCCAAAAGCAGCGAGCCGAGATAAAGGTAGCGAGCCTTCTTCTGGCGATACCAGTGCAGGAAGGCCAAAAGGCTGCCCACGCTGAGAGCGCTGATCACCGAGGTGAGGTAAACCCCTTGACGGCTCCAGAAGATGAAAGAAGGGTGGACGGACAAGAGGAGGGCTGATAGAGCGGCCACCTTCTCATCGAACATCTCTTGGGCCACGCCATAAGCCAGGATGATGGTGAGAGCGCCTAAGATCACCGCCATGAGCCGCAGAGAGATAACATCGATACCCAAGAGGGCAAAGAAGGGGATGACCAGATAGGTGTTCACGGTTCCCAGATAGTCGTAGATCATCAAGGGGAACGCTCGACCGGCGATCTGGATGGCCGCCCCGCGGAAGGGCTCCGTGGGCTGTCCCAGGAGGAGTCGCATCGCCGGGAGCACCTCTTGGGCCTCATCGTAATGGAGGCCTGGCAGATGCAACTGGTATAGGGAGAGAGTGAAGAAAAAGAGCAGCGCGAGGCCGAGAGGGAGGATACCGCTTACCCTTTTCCCCACTTCTTATTCCACCAAGAGGCCTATCTCGGCCACCAGGCTCTCGTAGTTCCAGCCAGAGGCGTAGATCTGAACGGATCTGATGTAGAAGGGCGGAGGTTCGAGGATCTCCAGGAGATTGGTCTCCTCGTAGGGGTACCAGACCCCGCATCGTATCCGTTCCCCGTTCAAGGTGGGGTTATTGTGAATGTTCTGGCAATAGAAGCCGTGATACCAGTGGGCGGCACTGCCATATTCATCCTCATAGTCGATGCGCACGATAACCGGGTATTCAGAACTGAGATAGCCACCACCCCCTAGGCTATGGGAGTTTATCCTCACATCTAGGCGGAGTTGAAGGGAGAGGTAGTCGGAGACATCTTGATCGATCTTTTGGGTGATGCCCGCCTCGGTATGAACACGGTCCTCTCCCTGGCGGTAGAACCTCAGAACTTCTCTTCCCTCAAAGGTAGTTAGTTCAGCCTCCCCTCCTTCCACCCCCTCCCGGCCCGAGGCAGAGTAAGTGCGCCACCCGGAGAGACCTCGGCTGAAATCGCCATTGATGATCAGGTTGCGCGCCGCGGGCAAAAGATCGGAAGGCCCCTCTCCGAGGGGCACCACCACCCTCTTACCAGGTGGCAGGCTGGTTCTCTGGCCCTTTGCTTCCACGATAGCCTTACCCCTTCGCACCGCTATCTCGGAAGCCTGGTTGCTCACCATCACCGAATAACTCCCCTCGCTCAGGGAGATTTGGCTATGGGGGGTGCTCACTCGCCAATCTGTGGGGCGGCTAGTAGGGAGAGCGGGGCCCACCCTAATCCGGCCTGCGTTTTGTTCCAGGGCGATCTCGTTGGGCCGGGGGCTCAAGCCGAAGGAGGGAGAGCGCGCCTTGATGAGGCGGACCTCGCTGTTCGGGAAGATGGTGACCCTGCTATCGTCGAAGAAGGTCAAGAGCGCCTTGGAGTTGGCATCGGTGCGGATGACGCTCCCCTCGGGGATTTCCCGCTGGCTGGTCACCCCTACATCAGGAGGCATCCCTCTGAGCCTCACCAGTACGGTCCCGTTGATCACTTCCAAGGTAGCATCATGAGAAGTGGCGGCGGTGATGATCCACCAGCGGATAGTGAGAGGGATGCTCACCGCCAAAGTGCAGAAGACGAAGAAGGAAGCCAAAAGGATCGCCCAGGCGACTTTCTGCGGGTCTCTTCTCACCGGTATCGCACCTCGAAGGAGGAGAATTCGCCGCTGGGCTCGCTCCACTCCACATCTATATTCTCCACCCTAGCCGACGAGGGCCCAACGTAGAGTTGTTTTAGTAGACTCTCCAACGCCTCCCTATCCCCCTCCGCTACCACCTCCACGGTCCCATCCCAAAGGTTGCGTACGTAGCCTAACAGATCCCACCGCAGAGCGTGGGTTCGGGCGAAGTCGCGGAAGAAGACCCCTTGCACTCGACCGTGGATGATGGCTCGCATCCGCGCTCGTTCTGACACTCGAACCTCCACGTCACCGATTCCAGTCTATTATATAAATACTTGCAATCGACAAATATTGATAGGCGGATAGTTCCCGGTGATATCCACCACCACCAAGCGGAGGGAATAGACCCCAGGAGAGAGCCCGGTGGTATTCCAACTTACCAGATATCCGTTAATGGTTCGCTCTTTAGCGTCATCCCGCTTCGGCCCTATCCAATGCCAATCTGTCTCTGCAGGGTTGGCTCCCACAGCGAACTCGATTTTGTAGTACCAGAAGTCGGCCATATCCACTGTCCCCCATATCTCCACTACCCCCTCCAAGTGGGCTCCTGGCCTCGGCGCGGTGATCTGTACACGAGGGTTGGGACAGGTCGGTGGGGGAAGGGAAGGGGTAGGGCTGGGACTCGGTGTCTCCGCAGGGGTCGGGGTGGGGCGGGGCGGCCGAGTCGGCGTAGGGGAGGGTTGGGCCACGGTAGGTGTGGGCGTAGCCGGTGGTAGGATATTGGTGGATGTAGGTAAGGGGAGAGGGGTTCGAACACTGGTCTCTCGGGAGAGATCCATCCGCGGCACAAGGGATAGATCTATGAAAGCCGTCGCCCCTGCCACCAGAAGAACGGCTACCATGAGCCCCAAAACCCGTCGCGCCCTGGATGTAGCGGCCTCCCTTTCCAGAGTGAAGAGGGAAGCGTCCCTCTCTCGGATAGCGCCTCGAATTGCACTCAGACAAAGAAGCACACCGATAGCACAGAATAGGTAAATCCAATTGGCGTAACTGGAGATAAGGCGCAAGATGAGAATCATATCCGCTGACCAACCATCCATAAATGGCACACACCTGGCTCTGGCTCATTATATCAGGGGCCTCTTCTTTTGACAAGAATAAGGCCCCTCTTCTCCTGCCCTCTTTCTATAACCTGAATAGCAGCCAATGTCGGCGCTCATCGAGGCGTGTAAGCCCCGCCTCTCGGGCCAGGGATACCGCTTCTGCGATCTCCTGGTGGGTGGGCCGACGGGAGATCTCCGGGAACTGATCGGCCTTATAGCAGGGGCGATACTGATCCATGACATTGAGATAGGTATCAACCGATATCTCCTTTGCCAAGAATTCCACCACTTGGGCTGTACCAGCCAAGCCGTGGGGCAAGACCAGATGGCGAACGAGGAGCCCCCTTTGCGCGATGCCCTTCTCATCCAGGACCAGATCGCCCACCTGACGGTGCATCTCCTTGACCGCCTGGCGGTTCACCTCTGGGTAATTCTTGATCTTGGAAAGCCGCCGAGCGGTGGCCTCGTCGGAGTATTTCATATCCGGCATATAGATATCGATGACCCCATCGAGGAGAGCCAAGGTCTTCAGGTGGTCGTACCCCCCGGTATTGTAAACTAAGGGGATGCGGAGCCCCTTCTCTGCGGCCAAAGCGAGGGCGGCCAGGATCTGGGGCACCACATGGGTGGGGCTGACGAAGTTGATGTTATGGCAACCTTGGGCCTGGAGATGGAGCATCATGCGGGCCAGTTCCTCGGGCTCTACCTCCCGGCCATGGCCCAGTTGGCTGATCTCGTAGTTTTGACAAAACTGGCATCTCAAGTTGCACCAGGAGAAGAAGATGGTCCCCGAGCCATGATACCCCACCAAGGGCGACTCCTCGCCGAAATGGGCGTGGTAACTGGAAACCACGGCCCGCTCCCCGGTGCGGCAAGCGGCCCCTTTGGTACCCAAGAGCCTGTTGGTGCCGCATTCCCGGGGGCAGAATCGACACTCCTCCAAGCGAGCATGGGCTTCCTCGGCCCTTCTTTTCAACTCGCCGGAGCGGCTCAGTTCCAGATAACAAGGTTCGAAAGCCATCTCACTCCCAACTCACCGGTATCCGCCGATTCATCTGCAACCTTTCATCCCAGTAGAGGAGGTAGCCATTTTCTCTGCCGTATTCATACAACAATCGCGTGAGTTCCACATCTTGACGGCAATAGTCGATCACTAGGTCGAGTCTTCCCTCTCGAAACCACTCTATCGACTGGAGGCCATGAGCCGACTTCCCTACCCCTAAGGTGGCCTTGGCCAAGGCATCGAGCCCCACCCTGAAGCCCAGTTCTTGGTAGATATCTTCCAAGATGTCGAGGGTAGGGATAGGGGGGAGGGGCCTGTAGCCCCGGAGGACCTCGTAGTCGAATCGCTTGAGGTTGAAACCTACCACCAGGTCGGCGCTAGTCAACTCCCCTATCAAGGCATCCACATCTTTCTCCATATAGACCGAGTATTCCTCAGCGGCCGAACTATAGGTGACCGCCACCGCTAAGCCCAACGCTTGGAAGTTCTTCCGCCCTCCCACTTCGGCGAAGGTCCTCTTGGTCTCCAGGTCGAAGAAAACTAGGTTTCGCATCTCTCACCTCAGCAGTCGGAGTAGCAAGGTAAGGGTGACGATGCTGGCTAAGGTAGTAGTGAAGACCGTTCCGGTCACAAACTTCGGTCGGGCGTCGAACTCCACAGCCAGTATAGTGGTCATCACCGCCGTGGGCATGCTAGCCTCTACTATGCAGGCTTGCCTGGTAACCCCCGCCAACCCCAAAAGGGGCGCTATCCCGAGGGCTACCCCAACAGCCACTACCAGCCTGATGAAAGTAGCCACCCCTATCGTCCCCCACTCCTCCCTCACCGAGGCTTGAGAGAGCTCCATCCCCAAGATGAGGAGCATTACCGGGATGGCAGCGCTACCGGTCATCTCCAAAGGCTTGAAGATAGGCTCTGGGACCTCAAGGCTTCCAAAGTTGACAATTAGAGCGGCCACTACAGCATAGATCAGCGGGATCTTGAAGACGTTGGCCATCGACTCTCGCACCCCTACCTGCCCCCGGGAGGCGAGATATACCGCTACGGTGTTCACCAGAAAGGAACTGGTGGCGAAAAAGACGATGGCCCGTGCCAGCCCCTCCTCCCCAAAGGCCAAAAGGTTCAGCGGGAGGCCGTAATTCCCAGCGTTTACAAATAGAGTAGCCAGAAGAAAGGTGCTTTCCTTACCCTGGTCGAAACGAAGTACCCTGGTTGTCCCCCAGGAGATAACGCCTATGACGAAAGTGGTGACCAAGGTGAAGGCTACTATCCGGCCCAGGTCATCGGCTTTGAGGGTTGATTGAGAGAGCGTGGAGAAGATGAGGCAGGGACTGAGAACGTATAGCGTGACCCGGGAGAGGGAGCGGACATCGATGGAGATGAGACGACGCAGGGCAAAGCCCAGGCCCACGGTGACGAAGATAGGAAAGATGATGGTAGTAAGTAGGTGGATGCTAACCTGGATGACTAACCCCCAGTCCGTTCTCCCGATCTCTAATCTATTCAGCAGCCCCTAGGGTCACCTCCACGGAGGAGAGATGGGTTATACCTCCATCTCTGGCGCTGGTAGCGAAGACAACGATCCGCCCGTGCTCCTCTGTAGCAGGAGGGGTGAACTCGATATCGACAGAAAAGGTTCCCCTTTCTCCAACGTTAGCCTCGATGGTGGTGTGCCCCTGCCCCAAGATCCTGCCATCTTCGCCCAGCACTTGGAACTCGATGATCTGCTCGAAGGTGGGATCAGAGACCCCCTCGATGTGAACCGGAGAGGTAACCGTGCTGTTGAGAAGAGGCTGATCGATAACGATCGCCTCCTCTCGGCAAGGGGGGCAAGGCGTTGGGGTGGCGCGTTCCTCTCCTGGCCCGACGCAAGCCGCCAATGTGACCAAGGACAGTGCCCCCATGAGAATAAAGGCAGACCTCACTCTTCTTCCTCCCCGTAGATGGGGATCTCGAAGATGCCTTCGGCGAACTCCAGTTCGCTCAGCGCCTCCTCGGCCGCCTCAGCCAGGATCTCATCGTCGCTCTCGCAGCAGGCTCGCAAGATCCGACGGGCCCCTCGCCCCCCGATCCGTCCCAAAGCCCAGATCGCTGCCCCCTGGACCTCACGATCAGCATCGTTTATTAGGCGGGCCAGGATGGGCACAGCCTCCTTTAACTCCAACTCCCCGCAGGCCCTGGCAGCCTCGTACCGCATCTCGGGATCCGAGTTTTTTAACTCCCGAAGGAGGGTTTCGCCCCAATAGGGATCGACGCTCCGTCCCATAGCGAAAACAGCGCTCACACGCATTCTTTGAGCCTCGTCTTGGTAAGCGGTCTCGATGATCTTTCGCACCCCCTCCTCACCGGAGAAGGAGATCGCCTCCACGGCCCGGCGCCTCACCTCTAAGACTTCTTGGGGGTCGTTGATGGTGCGCAGGAGCACCTCTCGCACCTCCGCTCCCAACTCACTATCTAGTTCATCTAACTCCGCCAAGAGGACGAACCGTCCCAACCCAGCCGCCGCTCTGGCCCGCACTAAAAAGGAGGGGTCCCCTCGCAAGAGATCAATGAGAGAGCGCAAGATGGAGATGCTCTCGTCCTCCCAGAGCCCTTCGATGGCTTGGGCTCTAACCTCCTCATCCTCATCGCTCAAGCAAAAACGGAAGATGGTGTTGAAATCGGCCTCGAAACTGGCCTCGGTGATCTCCACCAGGGCGCGAAGGATGGTGCGGCGGCGCTCCACAGGGAGTCGAGGCCACGTCCCGCGGAAGGTCTCCATCTCTCTCTTGGAGATTCCCGAGAGGATATAGAGGTTGGATATAGAGAGTGGGGCTTCGCTAGCCCCTAGACCTTCTAGAAACCTTTTGAAGTTCAAGGTAATCTCCTCTAAATTGATTATAGCCTTTACGCCAGGAGGCTGTCAAGGATGTTAGGCAGGTGAGCCAAGAGATCGTGACCACTTCCTCAGGGTTCTGAGGGAGAGCCTTGGGCTCTATAATAGAGGTTCATACTGAGTTCAATACGAGGTAAAATGAGTAAGATCCTCCCCAGGGTGAAGGGGTCACTCGATGCTCGTCATCGTCCGTGTTTATCGCGGAGGCCCGTAAGGGGTCAGTGCAAAAAGGTATTACAGCAATCTGTGGTGTGAATCAAGGCCATTCGTCATGGCAGAAGAACGAGCAAGGCAAAATTGCAGAGGAAAGAGGAAGGGTGTATAATAAAAAGTGGGTGCGAAGATGCTAGACAAGTTAGCCGATTTGGAGAAGCGATACGAGGAATTGACCCGCTATTTGGCCGATCCTCAAGTTGTTTCCGATCCTGAGAAAGTCCGGAGGTATGGCCAGGAACGGGCCCAATTGGAAGAGATAGTTAACAAGTACCGTCGATACAAGGCCGTGGAGTCGGAACTGGCCTCTACCCGTGCTATGTTGGAAGAGGATCTGGAGCCAGAGATGGCAGAGTTGGTGCGGAAGGAGCTCCAAGCCTTGGAGGAAGAACGAGAGGCACTTCTTAGGGCGATGAGGCTCCTGCTCTTACCCAAGGACCCTTATGACGAGAAGGATGTGATCTTGGAGATCCGGGCTGGAGCCGGCGGCGAGGAGGCGGGTCTCTTCGCGGCCGATCTGTACCGCATGTACACCCGTTATGCGGAGAATCACGGTTGGGCTACGGAGATCCTCAGTTCCAACGAGACGGGGGTGGGTGGCTTTAAAGAGGTTATCTTGGAGGTGAAGGGCAGAGGTGCCTACTCGCGCCTCAAATACGAGAGCGGCGTACACCGGGTACAGCGGGTCCCCATCACCGAGTCCAGCGGGCGGATCCACACCTCCACAGCCACTGTGGCCGTTCTACCGGAGATGGAGGAGGTGGAGGTGGATATCGAGCCTGAGGATCTACGCATCGACATCTTCCGCTCCTCAGGCCACGGTGGTCAGAGCGTCAACACTACCGATTCGGCGGTGCGGATAACACACCTTCCCACAGGGATAGCAGTCTCTTGTCAAGATGAGCGTTCCCAGTTGCAGAACCGCCAGCGAGCCCTAGCCATTCTGAGGGCCCGTCTTCATGCTTTGAAGGAGAAAGAACGGCTGGAGGAGAGAGGAGCGGAGCGGCGCTCGCAGGTGGGAACAGGCGAGCGGAGCGAGAAGATCCGGACCTACAATTTCCCCCAGAACCGGGTAACTGACCACCGCATCAATCATACCAGTCACCGGCTAGAAGAGATATTGGACGGGGATCTCGACGAGATCATCGACGAGTTAGCCATCGCCGATCAGGCGGCCAAATTACAATCCCTAGGGGTCGAATGATGGCCGAGGCCGCATCGGGAGGAGTTACCGTTCGCGAGGCCTTGCGCCTCGCGAACTTCGTCCTGAGGGAAGCGCAAATTGAGACCTCTCGCCTCGACGCCGAGGTGCTCTTGGCCCATCATCTGGGTATCACTAGAAGCCAGCTTTTGGCTCGCCTCGATTTCGCGCTAGATCCGGAGATAGAGGATGGCTACCAGGCCTTGGTGGAGCGGCGGAGCCTCCGTGAACCGGTGGCCTATATCATAGGGTATAAGGAGTTCTATGGACTCAAGATTCAGGTGGACCGCCGGGTACCAATCCCTCGGCCAGAGACGGAGATACTGGTGGAGGTGGCTCTGGCCTCGGCCAGGCAAGGGAAATCCCCTATCGTTGAGGTGGGCACGGGGAGCGGGGCGGTGGCTGTCGCCCTGGCGGTGAACCTGCCACAGGCGGAGATCTACGCCACCGATCTATCTCCCGCCGCCTTGGAGATGGCAGAGGAGAACTGTCGTCGTCATAACGTCTTGGACCGCATCTTCCTTCTGAAAGGGGATCTTTTGGAGCCTTTGCCTGAACCTGTGGCTTTGGTGGTGGCCAACCTCCCCTACCTCTCCCCTCAGGAACTAGAGGGGGCGCCACCGGAAGTAGCGAAATATGAGCCTCGTCGGGCTTTCGATGGAGGTCTCAATGGGCTGGATCAGTATCGACGCCTTTTCGCCCAGGCTCCCTCCCATCTCTTGCCCAGAGGGGATATCTGTCTGGAGGTGGGAGCCAGCCAAGCCCAGGCGATAAACAGGATAGCCCGGGAAGAGTTCCCCCAGGCGAAGGTAGCGGTGATTAAGGATTTAGCGGGATTGGATAGAGTGGTCTTCATAATGACATAAAGAGGGGATCGATGGCCTATCGGCTTCTGGCTTTGGATCTTGATGGCACCGTAATGGGCCAGAGTTCGGCCCTCTCCCCTAGGATAAAAAGGGCAGTGGAGCGTGTCCTAGAGAAGGGCGTGGTAGCGACTCTGGCCACGGGCCGGGTCTTCGGGAGCGCGCTCCCTTTCGCCCAAGAACTG
>JBHIDN010000014.1:0-11103 GCA_046760125.1 Anaerolineae bacterium | reverse complement strand
TCGGCGACTTCCGGGATTGGGATGCCATCACCTCCTGGGCCGCGGCCATCGCCGAGGCGCTGAACAAAGAGGTCTGGTAACCATATAGTGGTGTCAGGAGTCAACTCCTGACACCACTGTTAATTTCCGTATAATCAATAGTTAGGCCGCGCTGCTACAAGTCAGGCAGCCCTCCTCAAGAAGCAAAGGTTTTCATCAGAGTAATCTTTCCCTAGGAGGTAGATATGCTAGCCAAGATTTCGAGGCTATTTCATTCCTGGGCCAGAGGCTGGCTAATTCTGGCGCTTTTCGCGGCGTTTGTGGTTTTCGTGGCCGTTACACTGCCGGTCTTACAGGCCGCCCCTGGAGGAAACATAGTGTCGTTGGACGCGCAATTTTTCTACACGCCAGAAGAAGCGTTTTCGACCGTGGGTTCCTATGGCGACGCAAGCCGCTTTTGGATCCGCATCTACTTGACATGGGACATTGTCAATCCTATCCTGTACACATTGGCCTTCAGCCTACTCATCTCGTGGCTCTTCCAGCGCAGTTTCAAGCCCGGGAGCAACCTGCAAAAACTGAATGTGTTGCCTCTAGGCGCGGGGCTCTTCGACCTACTTGAGAATATCTCCATCGTGACTTTGCTAACGGCCTATCCCGCTCAACTTACGGTCGTGGCCTGGCTAAGTACAGTGTGTACGATGAGCAAGGCAAGCTTTTTGGGCGTGAGCACTCTGCTGATTTTGTTCGGGGTAGTCAGAGCTGCAATGAACAGGTTCAAGAAGCAGTGACGATTGACTCTTAGAAATCTAGAGGTATTGGAAGCGAAGGGTCATCTTCTGAGTTTTTAAAGACAACGATGCGGCCCAACAACTCGCTGGAGCGGACCGGGGATGCGGCGCGATTTCCATCTGATGTTGTATTTTTGAGGTGAGCGGAAAGCTAGGGTTGGGGTGTACCCCGGCCGCTCATCTCGCAGCCGTTGGGCGGCTATCTTTCGTCACAGACACAGATTCCCAGTGCTAGCAGGGGTTACCTCCTGCCGCCACCAATTCAATTAATGTAGCGTCCGAGCTTGTCTCGGACTAAAACGTCGCAGATGAACTGCGACGCTACATCCACTTTGGCCGCCAGAAAAAGGCAGATCCCTACGCCTCGCCTTTGACTTAAACCCCTATCTTTGGTATACTTTGAAAGTAGCACATTTGTCTTGAGGAGGCTTTTGGGAGGTTGATAGATGTTCTTCCCTGGCTATTTCGACCCTATGTATCTCATCTTCGCCCTTCCAGCCCTCATCCTGGCCTTCTTCGCCCAATACAAGGTGCAATCCACATACGCCAAATATTCCCGAGTGCGCAACCTACGAGGCCTTAGCGGGCTGGACGCGGCTCGTTGGCTCCTGGGATCCAGCGGCCTGAGCCACGTCTCCGTGGAGGGAGCCCCGGGGCGTCTCAGCGACCATTACGACCCTCGCAAGAAAGTGCTGCGCCTCTCCCGGGAGGTGGCCTACAGTCAATCGGTAGCCGCCTTGGGCATCGTGGCTCACGAAGTGGGCCACGCCCTCCAAGACCAGACCAACTATGCCTTTTTACGGCTCCGCACCGGGCTGGTGCCCGTGGTCAACCTGGGCTCGTACTTGGGCTTCATACTCTTCTTCATCGGCATATTGCTCCAATTCTCGGGGCTCATCTGGCTGGGCATCATCTTCTTCTCCGGCAGCGTTGTCTTCGCCTTCCTCACCCTGCCTGTGGAGTGGGACGCCAGCCGCAGGGCCTTACAGATGCTCAGGGCGGGCGGCCTGGTCGATTCCAGGGAACTAAAGGGCGCCCAGGCGGTCCTCTCGGCGGCCTCCTTGACCTATGTGGCCGCCCTGGCCCAGGCGCTCTCCAGCCTACTCTATTACATCTTCATCGCCTTGGGGATGCGCCGCCGCCGCTAACCAGGAGGGGCGAAAGACCTTGACATGCGAATACCTCACCATCTGGAGGGCGACGCCGTGGGGAAGGTCGCCCTCCTAGATTTAACCTATCCAGAACTGGAAAATCTGATCCTCTCTCTAGGCCAGTCCCGCTACCGGGCCGCCCAGATAGCCGAATGGCTCTATCAACATCTGGCTTCTGACTTCCAGGAGATGCACAACCTCCCCCTCACTTTGCGAGACCGGCTGGCGGAGGTATCGGAGATCGGGAGGCTGACCCTCCTGGAGGAGGCCGCCTCCCAAGACGGTCTCACTCGAAAGGTGCTTTTCTCCCTCCCCGACGGCCACACCATAGAGAGCGTGCTTATGCACTATAAGAGGCGGCACACCCTCTGCCTCTCCACCCAGGTGGGCTGCCCTATAGGATGCCCCTTCTGTGCCACCGGACAATCAGGGTTCGAGCGCGACCTATCGCCGGGCGAGATAGTAGAGCAGGTGTTATATTTCGCCCGTGAATTGAAAGAGGCAGGGCAACGGCTCACCAACCTGGTCTTCATGGGGATGGGAGAGCCCTTTCTCAACTGGGAGGCCACCTGGAAAGCGGTCCAGGCCCTCACCGACCCTCGCCGTTTCGGCCTGGGAGCCCGCCACATCACCATCTCCACCGCCGGCTTCGTCCCGGGCATAGAGGCTCTAGCCCAAAAGAAATCCCAAGTGGGCCTGGCCATCTCCCTCCACGCGGCCAACGATAATCTCCGAGAGAGGCTCGTTCCCCTCAACCGTCGCTACCCCCTAGAGGCGCTAATGGAGGCCTGTCGGGATTATGTCAAGCGCACCGGGCGGAGGATCACCTTCGAGTACGCTTTGATAGAGGGGCTGAACGACTCGTGTTCCCATGCTCAGGAGTTGGCGGGGCTTCTCTCTGGCCTCCTTTGCCACGTTAACCTCATACCCCTCAACCCCACCGTGGAGTGTGCTTGGCGAGGCAGCCCAAGGGATGTGGTCTTGGCCTTCCAAAGGGAACTCCTCAAGGAAGGGGTGCCGGTTACCGTTCGCATCGACCGAGGGCTAGATATCCAAGCGGGATGCGGCCAACTTCGCTCTCGGAAGGATATTGATTTTTCGCCTCACAAGGTGTAAGATTACCAAAATGAGGAAGATGATCAAACTGGCTCCTTCTATTCTGGCCGCCGATTTCTCTCGTCTTGGCGAGGAGGTGGCCGCCTGCGAGGCGGCGGGCGCAGACTACATCCACGTGGATGTGATGGATGGCCGTTTCGTGCCCCAGATCACCGTTGGCCCCCTGATAGTCGAGGCCCTGCGCCCTAGGACTCAATTGCCTTTGGACGTCCACCTCATGATAGAAGAGCCAGAGAGACATATCCAAGCCTTCGCCCAGGCGGGAGCGGATATCCTTACCGTCCATCAAGAAGCCTCTTCCCTCCTCCACCGCCTGATCGAGCGAATAAAGGGGCTGGGGCTCCGCGCTGGGGTCTCCATCAACCCCATGACCCCGTTGGCCAGTGTGGAGGAGGTTCTGCCCTATATCGATCTTCTCCTCTTGATGACCGTGGATCCCGGGTATGGAGGACAGACCTTCATCCCCAGCATGCTGGAGAAGATAAGGAAGGCGCGAAGCCTCCTGGACGAGAAGGGGATCTCCTGTGAACTAGAGGTAGATGGAGGGATAAATAGCGAGATAGCGCCCCGGGTGGTGGCTGCCGGAGCCACGGTGCTGGTGGCCGGAACCGCTGTCTTCAAGCAAGGTGAAGAGACAGGCGCAGCACTAAGAGCCCTTCGTGCGTTCGTATCCTAAGGAAGAGAGCATAGTAACCGCACCCTTATGGCGGGGTTTAACAAAGTGAAAAAATCAGCCCCTTGGGCTTGTCCCCCGGCTCCTGGCCTGTCACGTGCCAGGACAGGCGGGGCAGGCTGGCTCGTGGAGCGGAGGTGAAAAGGGCTACAGCGTCAACTTTCCTTCGGCCATCATCCTGTCCAGGGAACGCAAACATTTGGCACACACCCTGAGCCGCCTCTTGGTGTTGCCCATGATGATCGTCCTCTTCTGGATATTGGGTTTGAACTGTCGGTTGGTGCGATTGAGGGCATGGCTGACGTTATGGCCGAACTGAGGCCCCTTACCACATATATCACATTTGGCCATTATATCGCTCCTTCTCCATAAATGATATCACAAAAAGGCGGTTTGAGCAAACCGAGGCTTCCAAGAAACAGAGATAATCCTGGCCTGAGGCCAGGGGCCGGGGGACAGGCGAAGGGGAGGGGAAAATGACCGAGGAGACGAAACTGGGAAGGATAGAGATATCGCCCACAGCCATCGCCCATTTGGCTAGCCAAGCGGTGCTCCAATGCTACGGTGTGGTGGGAATGGCCGCTCGTACCCTTCGCAACGGCTTGGCGGTCCTCCTCCACCCCAGAGAGAGCTATCGGCGAGGCGTGGAGGTTAAACTCGTCGATGACCAGATCATCATCGATCTTTACGTCATCATCGAATACGGCACCCGGGTCTCCGAAGTGGCCCACAACATCGTCCAGAGCGTCAAGTACAATGTGGAAAAAGCCCTAGGGGTTCCGGTGACCCAGGTAAACGTCCATGTCCAAGGGCTACGGGTGAGCAAGGAGTAGATCCGAGGAGAATTGACAGAAAAACCTGAACTTAGATGTGATGGTCAGGATCTGAAGCGGATGCTGGCTACGGCGACCGCTTGGCTGGAGAAGCACGCGGTGGCCATCAATGCCCTCAACGTCTTTCCCGTCCCCGATGGTGATACCGGGACCAACATGCTCCTCACCATGCGGGCGGCTCTGGAAGAGGTGGAAAACGCCTCCCAAAGTTCTCTCGGTTCCGTAGCCCAAGCCGCCGCCTATGGCGCTCTCATGGGGGCTCGAGGCAACTCGGGGGTCATCCTCTCCCAGTTACTGCGAGGGATAGCCAACAGTCTGGACAAGAAGCAATGTTTTGGCTCCCTCGAATTCGCTCAGGCCATGGTTGAGGCCTCAGCGATGGCCTACAAAGGGATCATCCGGCCCGTGGAGGGGACCATCCTCACTGTGAGCAAGGACGCCGCCAAGGCGGCCATGGCCGCTGCCCAAGAGGGGGAAGACCTCCTCACAGTTCTAGAGAAGACGGTGGAAGCGGCGAAGGAGTCGGTGGCTAGGACCCCTACCCTTCTCGATGTCCTTCGAGAAGCCGGGGTCGTCGATGCCGGAGGCCAGGGCCTCTTCATCATCCTCGACGGGATCTTACGCTGCCTTAAGGGAGAATCGATAGAGATGAAAGAACCGACGGAGATGGTACCCGCCGAACTACCGGAGGAAGCGGAGATGGAATGGGGCTACTGCACCGAGTTCGTCCTCCAAGGCAAGGGCTTAAGACTGACGGAGGTGCGGGAGAAGATAGCCTCCTTTGGCGACTCGGCTCTGGCGGTGGGTGACGAGCGGGCCATAAAGGTTCACGTCCACACCTTCGACCCCGGCCAGGTGCTCAGTTACGCCTCTAGCCTTGGGGTGCTCAGCAATATCAAGATCGATAACATGCAGGAGCAGCACCGAGAGTTTCTGGTCCTGGGAGAGGAGGCCGCCAAGGCTGCTGCGGAGGAGATAGGAGGCATAGCCATCGTGGCCGTGGTCTGGGGCAAGGGGCTCACCCGGGTCTTCGAGAGCCTGGGGGTAAAGAGCGTCGTCCCCGGTGGCCAGACTATGAACCCCAGCACCCAAGAACTCCTAGAGGCCATAGAGAGCCTCCCTGCCAAGGAGGTGATAATCCTTCCCAACAACGAGAACATCTTCTTGGCCGCCGAACAGGCTCAAAAACTCTCCAGCAAGATGGTGGTAGTGGTGCCCACCACCACCATCCCTCAGGGCATAGGAGCCCTTCTGGCCTTCGACAAGGAGGCGGATCTGGAAACCAACGCCCAAAATATGGAGAAGGCGATAGCCGCTATCCAGACGGTGGAGGTGACCACCGCCGTGCGCCCGGCGAAGATCAACGGCATTAAGATAAAGAAAGGGCAGATCATCGCCCTTCTCAACGGCCATCTGGCCGCCTCGGGAGAGAAGATCGAGGAAGTCATTCGGGAGACCCTGGAAAACCTGGGGGCCGACCAGTACGAGATCATCACCCTCTACCACGGAGAGGATACCCCCCTCCAGGCGGCTGAGAGCCTGGCCGACGAGATCCGCCAATGGTACCCTGAACAAGAGGTAGAATGCATCGAGGGTGGGCAACCCTACTACCACTATATCATCTCTGTGGAGTGAAATTAGTGATGGTAAAGGTAGTCACCGACAGCACAGCCGATCTCTCCCCAGAGACGGCGCAAAGGTTAGGGATCACCGTGGTGCCTCTCAATATACATTTCGGCACAGAGACTTTCCGTGACGGGATAGATCTCACCACCCGGGAGTTCTTCCGCAAACTGCACACCTCATCCCTTCCCCCCTTCACCTCGCCTCCCAGCGAGGCCACCTTCTACGAGGCTTACGCCAAGTTGAGCAGGGAAACGGACGAAGTGATCTCCATCCATATCTCCTCCAGACTGAGCGACACCTACCGAGTGGCTAGTGAAGTAGCCGAATCCCTCTTAGGGCAATGTCGCATCATGGTCATGGATTCCCTCACCACCTCCCTGGCCTTGGGAAACCTGGTTATCGCCACGGCAGAGGCGGCACAAGAGGGAGCCAACCTAGATGAGGTGGTAAGGCTGGTTCGGGGTATGATCCCCCACCTCTACCTCGTCTTCTTTGTAGAGACCTTCGAGTATCTGGAGCGAGGAGGGCGCATCGGAAAGGCCCAGGCCCTCTTGGGCACCATGCTGGGCATCAAGCCTCTCCTCATCATCGAAGAGGGGGAGATCCAGCCTTTAGAGAAGATCCGCACTAGAACTAACGCCCTGGAGAAACTATTCGAATTCATCACCGAGTTCCCCCATATCGAGAAGATGACCCTCATCAAAGGGATAGAGAGCACGGGGATGGAGGAACTGCTCCAACGGATCGAGGCGGCCTACCCCGACAAAGAGGTGGATGTCGTCACCTATGGCCCCGCGCTGGCCACCTATGTGGGCCCCGGAGCCATGGGGGTCTTCGTCTACGAGGGCATGGAATAAGATGCTATCCCCCATCGAGAAACTGAACAAGATCCTAGACCTCGAGGAGAAGATGGGTTACGCCAACCGGGCCGTCATCGGAGGGCTGGAGAGGCTGGCCCAGTTCTGGGGCCCCGAAGCCACGGAAGCCGGAGAAGCCCTCCCTGTGGAGGAGATCGTGACCCTGTTGCGCCGCTATCCAGAGGAAGAGGAAGAGAGGCGAAAGGCCCTCATCGAGGAGATCCGGAGCCTCATGAAGGGGAGAGAACGAGTACCAGTTGCCGAAAAGAGGGGCCCCGCCAAGCCCAAGGAGAGGGTAGATATCGACTCGCCGGTGACCGAACTCCACGGCGTGAGCAAAGCCTATGCCCAGCGCCTTCGTAGGCTCGGAGTAGAGACTATCCGTGACCTCCTCTACCCCTTCCCCCACCGGTATGACGACTTTAGAGCCCTCAAAACTATAGACCAACTGGAGTACGGCGAGGAGGTGACCATAGTCGGCACCATCTGGGAGACCCAGAACCGGGAGACCAGAAGGGGGAAGACCATAACCACCAGCATCATCTCCGATAGCACCTCCACCATCCAGGCTATCTGGTTCAACCAACCCTACCTCTTGAAAACTCTTAAGCCCGGCCGCAAAATCGTCCTCAGCGGCAAGGTGGACCAATATCTGGGACGGCTAACCCTCCCCTCGCCAGCCTGGGAGCCCTTGGACCAAGAACTGATCCACACGGGAAGACTGGTCCCCGTCTACCCCCTCACCAAGGGGATCGGAGCCCGTTGGATGCGCCGCCTGATGAAGCGCACCGTAGATTACTGGTCACTCCGGCTGCCAGACCATCTCCCCGCCCCTATCCGAGAGCAAGCCAGGCTCCTCGACCTGGAGACCGCCATCCAACAGATCCATTTCCCCGACGACTGGGAGATGGTCAAAGCAGCCCGCCACCGCCTCGCTTTCGACGAATTTCTCCTCATCCAACTGGGGGTGTTGAAACAGCGGCGCATATGGAGGGAAGAGCCCGGCCGTCCCCTGCCCACCGATGAAGCGCTCCTGGACAGGTTCACGAAGTCGTTACCTTTCAACCTCACCAAGGCTCAAGAGAGGGTCCTCTCGGAGATCCTGGCCGACCTCCAAGAGTCGAAGCCCATGAGCCGTCTCCTACAGGGAGATGTGGGTTCCGGCAAGACGGTGGTGGCCGCGGCGGCTATGCTCATGGCCGTGGCCAATGGTGCCCAAGGGGTCATCATGGCTCCCACGGAGATCCTGGCCGAGCAGCATTACACTACTCTCCACAACCTCTACAAAACCCTCAAAGTCAACCTTCGGCTCCTCACCGGGAGCCTTAAAGCCGAGGAGAGAGAAGAGGCCTATCGGGAGATCGCCTCCGGTCGCGCCCAGGTCGTGGTAGGTACCCATGCCCTCATTCAAGAGGGGGTTGAATTCCATGACCTGGCGCTGGCGGTCATCGACGAGCAACACCGCTTCGGCGTCCGACAGAGGAGCGCCCTGCGCCAGAAAGGGCATAACCCCCACGTCCTAGTTATGACCGCCACCCCTATCCCTCGAACTCTAGCCCTCACCCTCTACGGTGACCTCGATATCTCCATCATCGATGAACTGCCGCCTGGACGGAAGAAGATAACTACCAAGTGGATGGCTCCTCGGGAGAGGGAACGAGCCTACGCCTTCATACGGAGCCAAGTCGAGGAGGGGAACCAAGCCTTCATCATCTGTCCCCTGGTGGAAGAATCGGAGAAGATAAACGCCAAAGCTGCGGTGGAAGAACATGAGAGGCTACAGAGTATCTTCCCCGACCTTCGCTTGGGCCTCATCCATGGCCGAATGTCAGCCCCAGAGAAGGAAGCGGTGATGAGGGATTTCTACCAGGGAAATCTCGATATCCTGGTGGCCACACCGGTGGTGGAGGTAGGGATCGATGTCCCCCGGGCCACCGTGCTCCTGGTGGAGGGGGCAGACCGTTTCGGCCTGGCCCAACTCCACCAGTTTCGCGGTCGCGTGGGTCGGGGCGAGGCCCCGTCTTACTGCCTACTTCTCGCCGAATCCCCCTCCAGCCAGGCAGAGGAGCGCCTCAAGGCCATCGAGTCCTCCCAGGACGGCTTCTACCTCGCCGAGGTGGATCTGGAGATGCGAGGCCCCGGCGAGTTCTTCGGCACCCGCCAGAGCGGCCTCCCCGACCTCAAGGTGGCCAGACTGAGCGATGTGAAGGTATTAGAAGAGGCCCGGGCCTTGGCCAAGGAGATATTCCAAGAAGACCCCGACCTGGAGTTACCTCAGCACCGCTTATTGGCCCGCCGCGTGGCCGACTTCTGGCGCGGAGAGGGAGACCTCAGTTAATATGGTATAATCTTTGAGGAGGATCAATGACCACAGCCCTTTTTCCCGGCACCTTCGACCCCTTCACCAATGGACACCTAGACATCGTGCAGAGGGCCTCCGGCCTCTTCGACCAACTCATCATCGGGGTCTACGCCCACCCTATCAAGACCTTGCTATTCTCCTGTGACGAAAGGGTGGCTCTGGTGAAAGAAGCGGTGCGGGAACTCCCCAACGTGCGTGTCGAGTCCTACGATGGCCTCACCGTAGAGTTCGCCCGTACCAAAGGGGCCCAGGTCCTGCTCCGTGGCCTCCGAGTCATAGCCGACTTCGAACTAGAATTCCAGATGGCCCTCATGAACCGAGCCCTGGCGGCGGAGATAGAGACCGTTTGTCTCATGACCACCTACAAATATTACTTCCTCAGTTCCAGCCTGGTGAAAGAGGTGGCTAAATTGGGGGGAGACATCTCTACCATGGTTCCCCCCCACGTGGAGGCCGCTCTGAAGGCCAAGATCAAGGAACTGGACGAGAAAGGCGAGGACCGAATTAGGATAATCTCCCTCCGAGAATAGCGGAGTAGAGGCTTGGCAAAGGGGGTAGTGAAGATGGAGATAGTCTATCTGATCGATCGTTTGGAGTCCTTAATCAACGAAGCGAAGCGGCTCCCCCTCACCTCTGGCGTGATCGTCAATCAAGATGAACTCCTGAAGGTCATAGACCAGATGCGGATCACCATCCCCGTGGAGATCCGAGAGGCCAGGCGACTGAAGGAGGAGAGAGAGCAGGTTATCGCCCAGGCTCAGGCGGAGGCGGAAAAGATAGTGGCAGAAGCCAAGGGACAGGTAGATGGCCTCCTAACCGAGGAGGAACTCCTCAAAGCGGCCAAAGAAGAGAGTGCCAAGATCATAGAGCAGGCTCGCCGCGAGGCGGAGAAGATAAGAAAAGGGGCCGACGAGTATGCCATCGAAGTCCTGGGCCAACTGCAGGACCAACTGATGGCCCTCCAGACCACCATTCAGAACGGCCTGGATTATCTTCAAGGGCCAGCCAAGAGAGGGCAAGGGGAGCCTTGACATTAGCGCCCCCCTGACCTATATTTTAAGAGATGAGATTCAACGTTGCACAACTTCTAAAGAGAGCCACCGGCTCTTCCCGCCGTTATCAGATGCGGGAAGATATAGAGGATCTTGATCTAGAACTGGTTATCCGAGAACCTTTGGTAGGGCAGATCGAGATGGTTCGCACGGCCGATGGTATCCTAGTCAGAGGCGAACTTACCACGGCCGTGGAACTGCAATGTGACCGATGCCTTGAACCCTTCATCCAGAAGATAGAGTTTAAGATCGAGGAGGAGTTTCATCCCGCCATCGACATGAGCACGGGAGCCCAACTCCCCTACGATGAGGAGGAGACGCAGATCGATGAGCACCATATCCTCGATCTCACGGAACTTATGCGCCAGAGCATCTTTCTAGCCCTGCCGATGCATCCGGTCTGTCGACTCAACTGTCTTGGCCTTTGCGACCGGTGTGGCAAGAATCTCAACGAGGGGCCTTGTGACTGTAAAGAGTCGATGGTGGACCCCCGTCTAGAAATACTGAAAAAACTGAAGTGAGGAAAGAGAATGGGTGCTTTACCCAAGAGAAAGACATCTAAAGGGCGGAGGGATAGGCGGCGGAGCCATTGGCGGCTCAAGCCTTTGCATCTCGTGCCCTGTCCCCAGTGCCATGAACTTCGCCTGCCCCACCATGCTTGCC
>JBHIDN010000013.1:0-11126 GCA_046760125.1 Anaerolineae bacterium | reverse complement strand
TCCTGGATATGAGCCGTCAAAGGAGACATAGGTGGTCCCCTCGATGGCTCCGTAAACGATAACCGTGAAGGGAGCGGTAGCAGTGATGCTATCTTGGGCTTTAACAGTGTAGACTCCTGGGGTGCCGACGGGCACGGTGTAGGTGATGCCAGAGAAATTGCCCCCTGCATCGGTTGTAGCGGTGGCGAAGAGGAGCGATTCCCAATAGAGAGAGTAGAGAGTGGAGGTGACGAGGTTGTGCCCCTCGATATCAAAAACGTCGCCGAATCTCCCTGTATCTGGCGAAAGAACCAGGTAAGGGGAGGTAGGCGTAGCCGTAGCGGTGGCGGTAGCAGTGGGCGTTGGGGTATTGGTAGGGGTGCTCGTCGGCGTCGGCGTGGGAGTGGGTGGCTCCTCAACGATGATGAGGTCCGCAGTGACGTAGTTCGAGCCCACATCCCAGCGAGCCAGCACCAGATAAGCCCCTGGGGTCTCGTCGGGACAGATGCGGATCTCTTGGGTAAATGTGCCGTCTGGATTTACCCCAAAGGGGCCAACGGGGTCAAAGCAGGTACTTGCCGGCATCTCTATGGTTACGCTATCGTTGACCGGATCGAAATTATAGCCGTAGACGGTCGTGGTCTCCCCTGGTCCCACCGTGTCTGGGCTAACGACGATGAAGCGGGCATTGGGTGTAGGCGTGGGCGTGAACGTAGGTGTAGGCGTGGGTGTATTGGTAGGGGTTGGCGTATCGGTGGGGGTGGAGGTGGGAGTTGGGGTGGCGACTACGCTGAATATGGCCGTGGCGGTACAAGAGGTCGTCTCCGCCGTCACCAGGTAATCGCCTGGCGATTGGGCGGCGGTAACAGTGAATGGGGGATCAAAGGTGCCATCCCCTGAGACCGTCCCGCTATCCCTCAGTTCGGTCTCCCAGTAGATTTGCACGGGTTCCCCAGGTGCGAACTGATAGCCCTGGACTTGGAAGAGGGTACCGCCGAACCCATACGAGGGGACGAGATCGATGAAGCAGTTCAGAGGCGTTGGAGTCAGGGTCGGGGTATCGGTAGGTGTAGGCGTGTTGGGGACTGGCGTCGCGGGATTCAAAGATAGCGTTTGAGCGATGGGAAAGGTAGATCGAGCCACGATAGGGAGAACGCCCGTCTGGGGGAAGAAATCGCGAATATAAGGCAGGTTGCCGAAGAAAAAAGCCTGGAAATCGGCTTGCACCGTTACGGTTATAGTATTCGTGTCGGTGATGACCGTGATGTCCTCGGGCGAGATGGTGACCGTGTTGGCGGTCTCTTGAACGACATGGAACTTGACGTTATTGGGGTCGGCGTTGTCGTTCTCGTCAATCCAACCAGGATGGAGGGCTCCGTATCGCGCCCCCTCTCGAGAGGCGTTAGTAACGGTCACATAGGCATAGAAGACCCGTCCGAAATCGATAATCCCCAGAAGGATCAGGAGAAGGAGCGGCAGGATGATACCTATCTCGACGATGCTTTGTCCCTTCTCTCTTCTAGACATAGCTGACCCTTCTCTCTGCCAATGAGGTCAGCAATACGTAATAATCGAAGCGATATACTGTCATCAGCTCTTGGCCCTCAAGCCAGACAGAGCCCTATCGACGGTGGGTCGATAGGGCTCTGGCCTGAACAAGGGTGGTCGTTGCTCGATCTCTAGCCAGCGGTCTGCAAGCCACTGGTGATCCTGCTGAATACGTTACCGATCTGTGGCCCGAGGACCATCAGGATGGCGATGACGATAATGGCCACCAGAACTAGGATCAATGCGTATTCGACCAAGCCCTGACCCTCCTCACGCGGCAGGTACAGCATCCTCTCTCACCTCCTCTCAGATATATGTTTTACCCTTAATAAAGAGAGCCCGCCCCCTGGCCTGCCAGGAAGCGAGCCTCAAGGACTGGGAAACCCCAGTTCCCACCCGAGACACTGCCTTCGGCAACCCGGCTGTCCGTTCCAGTTACGGACCCGTGGCTTTGCGCCCTCCCCTCATCCCTCGGGATCCCCGTGGGACGGAGAGGTGGCCTTTTCGGGGCAATATCAAAACTTCTAAAGTCTATTAAGGTCCAAACCCCTGAGCCCTTCGCCCAGTTCTACGCTCATTCTACAGCACATCCTGGTGAAAGGCAATAGTATTATGGTACTACTCCTGGCAATTCAAGCCTCACCTTGGTGCCTCGACCTATGCTGCTATCGATCTCTATCTCGCCCCCCAGCATCTCCGTCCTCTCCTGGATGGTAACCAGTCCCACGCTCTTCCGTTCCTTGGCTGCCGCCAAAATCTCCTCCACGTCGAAGCCGCGCCCGTCATCCTCCACGGTTACCGCTACCGCTTCCCCCTCTAGGTCTAGAGTGACATCCACATGAGCGGCATGGGCGTGTTGGTCCACATTGTTGAGGAGTTCTTGGATCACCCGGAAGATGGTCACCTCCAGATGGGGTGCTAGCCGCCTCTCTTCGCCCATGATATGGAGATCTATAGAGAGACCGCTCTTCTCTCGGAAATCTTGGATATATCTTCTCAGGGTGGGAACGAGTCCCAGATCGTCTAACATCATGGGCCGGAGGCCAAATATGAAGCGGCGGGTGTTCTGGAAGGTAGCATTGACCGCTTGCTTTAGGTTCTCTAATTCCACACACGCCTTTTCGGGATCGAGGTCGAAAAGCCGCTCACAGATCTCGGCTTGTAAGATGAGGTTGGTCAGGGATTGGGCCGGCCCATCGTGCATCTGGCGGGCCAACCGCCGCCTTTCGTTCTCTTGGGCCTCGATCACCCGCACGATAGTGCTTTCACTGGAAAGAGTGGGGGAGGGTTCTTCCATATCCTGAGCCACCTCTCCCACAGGGATCCCGAGGGACAAGAAGCGACGAAGTTGCTCAGCCTGGACCTGGAGAGCCTCCTGCTTGCTTTGCAGCCGTTCCATTTGGCTCCTCATGGTGAAGAGCCTCATCTGGGAATCTTGGGCCGCTGTGTAGGCCTCCTTGATATCCTCCCGGGGATAGCTCTCCAAGTTGATCTCTATCTGGCGCACTCGGCTAGCGATCTGGGCGTTGCGTTGGGCAAGCCTCTCTACCTCGCTACCGCTCTGTTTCAGTTGTAGCGCGATCTCTTGTAGTTCTCTCTCTATCTGTTCGTAAGCGGTCTTCGTCTCCTCGACGAGGCTGCGAAGCCGCTGGAGAGGCGTCATCTCTCGCTGTTCTTCCATACCTTGCCCCCTGATTGGTGTGGCTGACTATCCCTCTTCTCCCTCGGGATCCCTGTGGGACCGCCTGGTGTCTTGAAGCCTGATCCAGCCATGGCGCAAGGCGTAAACCGCGGCCTCGGTGCGGTCACGAGCGGGCAGTTTGCGTAAGATGGAAGAGATATGGTTCTTGACCGTCTGCTGGCTGATCCCCAAGGCGCGGGCGATCTCTTTGTTGCTCTCTCCCCGGGCGGCGTGTTGCAGGATCTCCATCTCTCTCGGGGATAGCGGGCTGAATTGATCCTCCTCCGGGATACCTACCACAGCCAGCCGTTCCAGTTGCTCCATCAGCCAGGCGGCGAGTTCCCTCTCCGTCAGGCTCTTCTCTCCGATTACGTATCGGCCTTGGCTCACCTCTCTTATGGCCCAGACCAACCGCTGAGGGGTGACCTCCTTGGGGAAATAAGCAGCCGCTCCCGCCCTCATGGTATGGATTAACTGCTCCTCATCGTGATAGGCGGTTAGCATGATTACCGCCGTTTTTGGCATCGTCCCCTTCAACTCCCGGGTGACCTGCAAACCGTTCATAGAGGGGAGGTTGATATCCATCAGGATCACATCGGGTTGGGTCTCCTCGGCCACTCGAAGCGCTTCCAAGCCATCGGCCGCCTCCGCCGCCACTCCTAGATCTTCCTCTTTCTCTAGGACCTGACGTAGCCCTTGCCGGAAAAAGGGGTGATCGTCGACGATCATGACTTTGATCTTCTCTCCCACGGGATCCTGTAAGGACATCTTCCCACCTCCTAAGCCTGCCCACCGGGAGCGCGCTGACCCTTTCAGTATAACATTTATACCCTCTTCATGCAAGGACGTATATACTACGTGAAGAGTGCATCTGCGGCTGGCGAGGTGCGAAAGAGTGTGCGATGAGCAATTTTGGCCGCCTTGTGGGGCGAAACACTGGATTGTTAAAGGTTTGTCCGGCCTTTTCAACATTTTCGGCACTTTTACCATAGGGTCTCATAGATGGCGTTATTCTCGAACCCGGCGGCCACGGTCCAGGGGTAATCGGTCCGATAGATGAGTCGAAACTTGGGGCTGGCGACGACGGCGGGGTACCAGGAGGGGAAAGTCACGAAGTAGTCAACTTTCTTCTCCTCTAGATAGGCCAGAAGCCTCTCCTCGTCATCAATGAAGGGGATCACTTCCGGATTGGCCAGGCCGGCGATATCCACTAGAGTCCGCTGGGAGAAATAGCCGACGGCTCCTATATCGTGAGTGGCGACGAGAGCCTGAGGAGGCGTCTCCTCTCGCAGCCAGTGGGCTACATCTACCAACTCTCTCTCGATGAACATCACATCGGTAGCGTAGGCCCTGGCTCCCAGAAGCCAGAAAAGAACCAGGACAAGGGGTGTGGATATGGCGAAGACAGCCCTTGCCACACGCCAAGAACCACGAGACAAAAGGTTCACCGTGCCTCCCAGCCCCAGAATGACTAGTAGTGGAATGGTGGGCATAAGGTAACGGCCATGTTGGTAGGTAAGAGGGAGATAGAATATGTAGATAGATAGGAAAGTGGCCCACCAGCCGAGGGGTAGCAGAAGGTCCCACCTTCTGGCGCGGCTAGCCGAGTAGGCGGCCCAGAGAAAGCCGGGCAAGAGGAGGATCTGAGCCCCCTTCAAGGTCTCCCCTGGTAGCGTGAGACAGCGCAAGAGAAGGGGATCGAACTGGGCTCTGTATTCTGCGTGTTTGGCATAGAAGGTGTTGGGAAAGGGGTGGCCGGCGACCAATAGATGGAAGGCCAAGTAAGGGGCAAAGAGAAGCGCGAAACCAAACAGGAGCCAGGCTAGGTTCTTCGCCCAGAGGGTAGGCGACTTCAACTGTTGCCGCATTCTGTCTAAGGCTACAAGGGAGAGGAGAATTATCCCCTCGGGGCGGGTCAAGATGAGGAGCCCGCCCAGGAGTCCCAGAATAAAGGGGTTGCTCTCTTTTAGATGCTTTTCCAAGAGGAGGAGGGAGAGAAAGAGGAAGAGGATCGTCTCCATCCCTGAAAAGGCGGCCCACACTAGGTGCCACTCGAGGGGGAGGAGGAGGCCCACGAGATAGGATAGGCCCTCTTGCCTGGGGAAGAGGGCTAGATAGAGGCGACGGGCGATCCAACCCGTAAGGCTCAAAAAGATCGCGCCCAGAAGATAGGTCCAAACCCGGTGGTCTAGGGGAAGCAGATACCCAGGGGACAAGAGGACGGTCCATAAAGGAGAGGTGGACCCGGCGCTTACTTCTCCTGGGTTGTAGGCCCATTGGCCATAGAGGGCTAGGTTCCGGGCGAAGGTCTGGTGGATCCACGAGTCATCGAGGGGGAACCCCAGCCTTCCGTAATGTAGCGAGTAGCCTAGATAGAGGATGAGGCTAGCAGCCACAAGAAAGATTTGGAAGGGGAACCAGAAACGGACCAGTCTCTGCATACTCTATTCCCCCAAACGGTAGATCGTCACCGGGTCGCCGAGGGGGTCGGTGAGGGTTCGCAGAGGATGTAGGGAAGGGTGGCTCATCTCCCCTCGGTAGAGGGCGCTCAAGGTGGAGGGGTGGTCGCTCTCTAATATCAGATATTCTGCTCCATACCGATGAGCTACTTCTAGGATCACCTCCATCTCCTCATTGGGGATGGCTAGGGCTGGGCGATGAGTGAAGTAGTAGTAAGCCGGGGGGTCGACCACCATCACCGGAGCATCGCCTTCCAGCGACTGCGCGACTTGGATATAGATCTTATTCCTCTCATTCCACAGAGGGAGGATAGGCTCTGGGGAGGTGGAGAGGAGGACACCTTGGGAGTAGAGGAAGAGACTGATGAGAATAGCCAGGCCGGTGAAACCCAGGCTGAAAAAAGCGCGGGCGGTAGGTGGATGCCATCTCCGCCTCCAGCGGGCCATAAATTCCACGAAGGCGTCGATGCCCGGTGGGGCCAGGGCGACAAGAAAGGGTAGGAGGGCGGTCGTGGAGTGGAGCATGCTTCCCCTCATACTGGGGAAAGTGAAAAGGAAGGTCATGGTCAAGTAAAGGAGGGCGGCATAGAGGAAGAAAGGGAGGTAAAGCCTTCGGCGTCGCACCTGCCAACCCCCAATGGCCACGAAGGGAGCGAGGTAGAACTGGAGCGCTCCCAAAAGCACCAGCCCGTTGTGGGCCGCGGCCCTCAACTTCGAGCCCAGGATAGCCCCCCACCCCCAAGCCAGATACCCCTGCCATGTAAGATCCTTGGCGTAACTGAAGAGATCATCGTAACTGCGCAAGAAGAGGGTCTTAGTCCCCGCCCCCGAGAGGGGAGCGCCTACTATCTCCCAGTTCCTATAGAACCAGGGCCCCATGACTAGCAGGTACCCGCCTAAAGCGAGCAGGGTGGAGAGGAGAAACTCTCTAACCCCCCAAGAGTTGGCTTTGGGTCGCCTAAAGGCCACCAAGAGGACCGACCCTAGTACCACCCAGAGGAGGACTCCGTCGGCGCGGGTCAGGTGGCTGAGGCCCAAGAGGAGGCCCGCAAGGCCGAAGTAGGAAGGCTTCCCCTTCTCCAGCCCACAGGCCATGGCCAGAAGGGCGAAGCTCGTGGCTACGCCGAAGGGGGTGAAGTTATCGGGGCTGACCCAGTAGGGCAGGTAAAACCCGGAGAAGATGACAAGAAGCGCGGCTATCAACCCATAACGGGGCTTTCCGAAGAGGCGATGGCTTAGATAGTAAGCCAGAACGGGAGGGAGGGCAGAGAGGATGACGAAAGGCACCTGGGATGCCCGATAGGAGAGGCCGAAGACCAGGAAGGATAGATAGGCTAAGATGGAAGAGAAAGGCATCCAATAGAGGTTGCTAGGGTGGCTCACCGAGGGGGGGGTATCCAGATAGTTCCAGATGAAATCAACCACGAAACCCCGGCCCGATCTTAGGTTCTCGGCCACATCGTAATAATAATAGGCGTCGAAGTAGCCTGGCTGCTCCAGAGGCAGAGCGGTGAGGGCCCGAACCACCAGAGCCAGAAGAAAGACTCCTAGCATAACCGCTCCGGGGCTACGGAGCCAAACCCGCACCTATCCTCCCTTCGATATAACCACCCGATAGATGGTCACCAAGCGATTAGAGTAACTCTCCACGAGATAGGGTTTCCCCTCTGGCTGAAAGCCGGGGAGGGCGCTCTCTCGAGGGCCATAGAAAAGGTAAGAGATATTATAGTCCCTTAGTAGTTCTCTTCGCCACTTGTCGGAGGCTTGGCCGAAGAAGGTCTTCGCCTCTTCCATTTTCTGGGCGTAGTTCATCGTCTCCGCCCAGTGGCCCAAGAAGACCCGGTTGCCCGCCCGGGCAGCGATATAACTCCCCGTCCAGTAGGTGGTGAAAACGGTATCGTCGCCCGAGGTGTGCGCGGCCAGCCAATCGACCGCCTCCACTTCAGCCCGCTCGTGGTAGAAGGGGTAAGGGTGCTGGATGGCGGTTACTCCCAGGCTAGCCAAGACGTAGAGGCTAGAGGGCAGGGTGAGGAGGAAGATGGCGACCAGTACGAACCGCCTCAACGACCTTGGCTCGTACCGCTCGTGGCTAGTGATCCAGACCCAGAGGCGAGAACTTTCCATCCTAGGTAGAAGATACCTGTAAACACCTATGGTGGCCAGTATGCTCAAGGGTATATGTAGCCCCTCGACGAACCGCCGCTGAGGGTTGACAGGTAGGTAAAGCAGGGGAGGGATGATGACCGCCCAGGCGACCAAAAGGAGACCCTCCCCTTTCTCTCGTATCAGAGCCATGATCCCTGGGATGGCCAAGATGAACGGCCCATAGGCCAGAAGATAATGTAGAGGATGGGGGGAAGGGGTCGAAGCCTGCTCCCACCAGGCACGAAAAACAGGGTTGGTGGTGAAGACAAAGTAGTAATAGATGATCAGTGGCAAAGGGATGAGCGGCTGGGGGAGTAGGCCCCCAAACCTCCCTCCAGGGGGCAACCTCTTGAGCAGGAGAAGGAGGGCCAGGTAGGTGATAAGAACGGCGGCTACGATGGCCATGTTGAAAGGTTGGGCGATGATGAGGAGAAGAGTGGCTACCCCCGCCAGCCCACTCCACCAGAGCCGGCCTCGGCGAAGATACTCTAGGAAGAGAAGAAAGATCCCTAAAAGCATAGCCGTGGCGAAGGAGAAATGGGGAAAGGTTAGAATGATGAAGAAGGGGTGGGCTTCTGGCATCTTGAAATCGACAGGGAAGGAACCCCAAAGGAAAGGCCGGCCGGTAAGGAGCAGCACCCAACCAAAGCCGGAGCCCAGGATGGAAAGGAGGAAGGCAAAGATCCTCTCACTCGTATCCTCTAGGAAGCGAGCGATGAAGAGGTAGGTGACCAAAAGAAGCAAGGTTCCACATAGTATGCGGCTTGCGTGCCAGAGGTAGATGATGGGGAGCCCCAGGAGACGGGCCACCCAACCCCAGAAGAGATAGAACCCTCCCACGAAGGCTCCCTCGTGCTCCTCAGGGGTGAAAGGTATATGGTAAAGCCATCGCCCTTGGGCCCCTTGGAGCATCTTAGCCAGGTAACTCTGGGAGTCCTCGATGTTCATCACCAAACCGCCGAACTCCATATCCGCTGGGGCCAAGGCGTAGCCCACGAGATAGGGCAGGGAGGTGAGAAGTAGAGTGATAGCCGCTACTATGGCAACCGTTGTTCTTTCGTCAAATGCTTCTTGGCTCTTCTGAAGCATCGCTCTCCCCCATGGATAATCTGGTAGGGTCCGAGAAATAGGCGATGGTGAATAGGGCCACGATGAAACCGAGGTGGCTGTCGAGCAGGTATCTGGAGAGGAAGCCGAAGACGAAGCTCGTGATGGCGAAATTGAAGCAGACCCGGCGAACGTTGTTGTCCCTGCTCTGTTCCCTCAGCAGCCAAAGGAGCGTCGGCAGACCGAAGAGGGCTTGTAGCATCCAAAAGGGGAAGTAGGCTTGTTTCGATTCCACGAGACCCGTGGCCAATAGAAGAGTGCCCAAGTTGTGCCCGTAAATGGGAAAGCTGACCTCAGATCCGCCGGCCAGGTAGTTGATAGTATCATCGATGAACGAGATTGGGTCCCATGCTAGAAAGGGAACGATGATCAAGGATGAGATGATGAAGAAGGGGTAGGTTTTTTTCAAGATGGAGGTGGCGCTCTCTCGCCAGCAACTCCCCCTCATCAAGTACAGAAAATAGAAGGGGAGGAGGAGCAAGGCCGACTGCTTGCTGGTGCAGGCTAGGGCTAGCGCCACACTAGAGAGCGCTACTTGTCTCCATTGAAGGAGAAAGATAGTGAGCACCAGCCAGAACAGGACAAAGGCATCATTATTGCCATTGGCGAAGAATATAGTGAAATACAGATTCAGGCCAAAGCCGAGGAGCAGTCCCAGTTTCTTCGACCACTCTTGCGTCAGTCGGGGCAGCAGGATCAGAAGACCGATGAATAGAAGCAGATATACGAATCGCTGGTCATACCAGCCCAGTACATTCTTGGAGACCAGGTAGAAGGGGATCGAGAACAAAAAGGGGAGGGGAAGATAGACGTTGTGAAGCAGGGGAGCAGGCACCTCTTCTCCAAAGACAACCGAATAGCCTTGCCACTTGGCCATAGGTGTATTGATGTACTCCTCGGTGTAAGGGTTCTTTCCCACCAATAGGAACTTTATCGCCTCCTCTGTCTGGATCAGCCCGTCATGAGCATACATGTAGGGTTGGGAGGCGTGTCGATCCGCGATATTCCGCAAGGTGGGCAGGACCACGGCGATGAAGATAAAGAGGGTAGCCAGAAAGAGTTTGGCAGTGAAAATGAGCCGCTCTTTGGTCAACAAGGGGTGCTGGGTCTTCAAGTGGTCTCGTTGAACCATATCCAGAAGGAGGTAGGTCACCATAATGGTCACCATCAGGGCGCTGCTGACCGGATTGTACCAGAGATGGGAGAGCCCCAAGAGCAAAAGAAGCAAGGCGTCTAAAGAGATGGGTAAAGCGATCTCCATTCTCTCATTCATGCCACCCACCCCCAGATAGCGAACTGCCCGCACAGATATATGAGAAGGGCGATGGAAGGGTAGACGATCAGTCGGTTTACCCAAGGGTTTTCTCCCCAACGGCCCCAGATGATGAAGGCGGGGAAGAGGGTCAAGACATAGCGCGACATGCTCACTAAAGGCTGGACTGTCGTCCGTCTCAAGAGCAGCACGAAGATGGTAAGGGCCATATAAAGGCCGTAGGTGAGGGGCAAGGCACGGAAAGAGATTATGGTCATGGCCAGAAAGACGAAGGTCATTATCAGGTTAACGATGTTGATGAAAGTCCCCTCTGGCGAGAGGATCTTCTGTGCCGTGGCTATGATGTTATCCCAGGGCAGGACGAATTGGGCGTGTAGGTGGCTCTGATAGACATCGAAGAGGGAGGCTCCCAAAGAGTTCTGGTAGAGCAAGAATGACGCTGACCCCAGAGGGATGAGAAAGAAAGCCAAAAGAGCGGGCCTCACCTGCCGCTCCCTTTTGAAGTAGAAGTACAACAAAGGCAGGATAAGGATCACCCCTTGTAAGCGGGTGAGAGAGGCCAGGAACCCCAAAATTCCCGCTAGCCACCATCTGCTTTGATGAGCGTACCAGAAAGCAGCCAGGGTAAATAGGAGAAACAGCGATTCCGTATACCCGGCCAGAAAGAAGAAGGCGGTAGGGAAGATAGCCAAATAGAGCACCGTTCGTCGCGCCGTCTCCTCCTCGAGGAGTAAAGCCGCGAGCCGGTAGAGGTAGAAGAGCAGGCCAATATAGGCCAGGTTGGAGATGATGAGGGCGGCGAGCAGGTAGTTGCCCAGGAGGATCTTTCCCCCCGCCCTTATGAGGAGGGGGTAGAGGGGGAAGTAGACGGTGCTCCCGTCCTCAGGGGAGTAACCATAGGTGGCTATTTTCAGGTACCAAAGGGTGTCGAACC
>JBHIDN010000012.1:0-11303 GCA_046760125.1 Anaerolineae bacterium | reverse complement strand
GAGAGCGGCAATGAGGTTCCGATCCAATGAGGAAAGAAGATGCCCAGAATCCCCCCTACCATCGCCCCCCCGATAGTCCCCACGATGACCACCACAGGATGGAGGTTGACGCTTCTCCCGATGATGCGGGGCACCAAGAAGTTGTTCTCCACCTGTTGAATGACCACGTAGAGGCCAGCCACCAGAAGAGCGAACCAACCATTGCTCAGAGCCAGATGCTCTGATCCTAGGAAGAAGGCCAGGGCCACGGCCGGCAGGGCAGCCAAGACGGGCCCTAAGTTGGGGATTAACTCCAAGATCCCGGCTAGTATCCCTAAGAGCAAGGCGTTCTTCACCCCCACGATCCACATGGTGACCGCGGTGATGCCCCCCACCGCCGAGGAGAGGATGATTTGACCCCGGAGGAAGGAATCCCATATCTCGCCTATCTCCTTCATCAGCTGGCTCCACTCCTCCTGATATTCAGGAGGGGCTAGCCCTTCGAGGTAGGAGGTGATCTGCTCTGCATCTTTGAGAAGGTAGAAAGAGATGATGAGGATAAAGATAAGCCAAAGGGCACTGGAGGCCGCTCCCCGCAAGATAGTCACCGATTGGGAAGCCAGGGAGCCCACGAAGGCAGCCAAATCACCCTGAATATCTTCGAAGACGCGGTAGAGATCGATGGAAAAGCCAAGAAACTCCACCGTCCGATACCTAACTATGAGTTGGCTGAGGCTCTCAAGGATGGCTATGAAGTCCACGTCGATGGAGATGAGTTGTTGTACTAGAGGGGGAACCAGTAGGGAAGGGATAGCCACAAGGGCGAATATGAGGAGGAGGTAGACTATGATGGTGGCTCCAGTGCGGGAAAGTTTGGCTTTCCTTAGGAGCCCCACCAAAGGGTTGAGGATATAGGCTAAAAGCACCGCCAGGGCCAGAGGCGCTAACACTGAGCGGACTCGGTAAAGAACCAAGCCTCCAAACATCATAGCGCCGGCGGCTATCAACCGTTTGGCTTGAGGGCTCCAGGGCTTGGACAAAGAGGCCTCCTCTCTCCCATTTTATAACACTCTTGCCCTGGAAGCAAGGTAGATATGGTCTAGAGAGCCAGCGGACGCTGCCGTCGGAGGAGGAGTTTAGTGGCCTCGGCGGCGACGGAGGGCAAGAGAAGCAGGGGGATCATCACCGCCCACTCCCTCCAGCCCAAAAAGGCGGTATCGAATATCGGATCCAAGAAAGGGAGATAGATTATCGCTAGAAGGATGACCAGAGAGGTAAGAGTTGCCCATTGCATATATCGATTGGAGAGGGGGCCGATGGACCAGACAGAGTACCGCTCGGAACGGGAGGTGTAGGCTCGCAGGAGTTCGGAGATGGATAGCGTGGCGAAAGCCATGGTCTGGGCTGCCGAGAGATTGTTAGGGAACCAGTCGAGCCCCACCCTGAAGGCGATAAGGGTGATGGTGGTAATGGCGATCCCCTGGATGGTGATCCCCCAGCCCATCTCCCGGTTGATGACCGGCTCATCGACAGGGCGAGGCGGCCGTTCCATAATATCCGGCTCTCCCTTCTCCAAGCCTAGGGCCAGGGCCGGGGCCCCATCGGTGATCAGATTAAGCACCAGAAGTTGAATGGCCGTTAACGGTAGGGGCCAGCCCACCATCATAGCCAGGAAGATGACCAAGATCTCGGCTACATTGCAGGAAAGGAGGTAGAAGACGAACTTGCGGATATTGGAGTAGATGATCCGCCCCTCTTCCACGGCGGAGACGATGCTAGCATAATTGTCGTCGGTGAGTACCATGTCCGCCGTCTCTTTGGAGACGTCGGTGCCGGTGACCCCCATAGCCACACCGATATCGGCCCGCTTCAGGGCGGGGGCGTCATTTGCCCCATCGCCCGTCATGGCTACCACATGGCCTTTCTCCTTCAACGCCTCCACGATCCCTACCTTGTGCTGCGGGGAAACCCGCGCGTAGACGTCAAACTCCTCGACACGGCCAGCGAACTCTACCTCATCCATACGATCCAGTTCGGCCCCGGTGAGAAGGCCCCCCTCTTTGTGGGATAGTTCTAAATCCTTGGCGATAGCCATCGCCGTGTCGGGATAGTCGCCGGTGATCATCACCGTGCGGATCCCCGCCCGTCGGGCCAGAGCGATAGCCTCTCGCACTTCCGGTCGAGGAGGGTCGATCATCCCCAAAAGGCCTACGAAGACGAGATCTTGTTCCACCTGGTCCGCCTGGGGCTCTTCCGGCAGTTCCTTCAAACGTCGATAGGCTACCCCCAGCAGGCGGAGGGCCTGGCTGGCCAGAGAGGCGTTCACCCCAACTATCTCATCACGCCTCTCTGGGTTTAGCGGCTCCTCCCGACCTCGCAGATAGACCCGGTCGCACAGTTGGAGCACCACAGCTGGTGCCCCCTTGATGTAGGCCACATAACCCTTGGTGGTTGGATCCGGGTGGATGGTGGTCATCCGCTTCCGCTCCGCCTCGAAGGGGATCTCCGCTAAGCGGGGCTGTACCTCCTCCACCTCTTCCTTCCAGAGCCCTGCCTTGGCGGCGGCCACCACTAACGCCCCCTCGGTGGGGTCGCCGACCAACCGGTAAGTCCGCTGGGTATCTAGCCCGCTGGTCTCCAGACAAGCGTCGTTACAGAGGAGAGCCCCACGTAAAAGGAGTTGGGCTCCGGGGTACTCCTCCAGATCCACCGGCTGGCCATCCCGACGAAACTCGCCTTCAGGGTGGTAGCCTTCTCCGGTGACCACCAAGAGGGAATGGTCGGCCCAGAGGCGCACCACGACCATCTGGTTCTGGGTCATGGTACCCGTCTTATCGGCACAGATGATGGTGGCGCTGCCCAAAGTCTCTACCGCGGGCAACTTGCGTAGGAGGGCGTGGCGTTTGATCATTCGCTGCATCCCCAGAGCCAGGCAGATGGTGACCACGGCGGGCAAACCCTCGGGTACAGCGGCGATGGCCAAACTCACAGCCACAAGGAACATCTCTAACCACTGGACTCCCCGCGAGAGGCCGACCAGAAAGACGACCCCACAGACAGAGAGGCAGATGACCCCTAGCCATCTGCCCAGTTGGTTCAACTTCACCTGGAGGGGGGTGGGTTCCTCCTCATAGGATTGGATCATCTCGGCGATGAGGCCGATCTGGGTGTGCATCCCCGTGGCAAAGACCACGCCTCGCCCCCGGCCATAGGTGACCAAGGTCCCCATGTAGGCTGAGTTACTCCGATCGCCCAGGGGGATCTCTCGGTCCAGAACGACCTCCGCCCTCTTTCGCACGGGTATCGATTCGCCGGTGAGAGAGGCCTCATCGATCTGGAGGTTGACACTTTCCACCAACCTCACATCGGCGGGGACGTAATTGCCGCTCTCCAATAGGACGAGATCCCCAGGCACCACCTCGCGGGAGGGGATGGTCTGGCGCTGGCCATCGCGGATCACCCGGGCTTCGGGGGCGGTCATCCGCTTAAGGGCCGCCAGCGCCTCCTCCGCTTTGGACTCCTGGACGACGCCCAGTACCGCGTTGAGGATGACGATGGCCAAAATAGCGATCGCTTCAACGTAGTCGCCCAAAAGAAAGGAGGCTAGGCTAGCGGCGATGAGGATGAGGACCAAAAAATTATTGAACTGGTCCAAGAGCATCCGCCAGAAGCCTGGCCGGGGTATCTCTCGCAACTGGTTAGGCCCATAGCGAGCCAGGCGATGGGCCGCCTCCTCGGCGGTGAGCCCTCTCTGGAGGTGAGTATCGAATTTAGCCGCGACCTCGCTGGCCTCTTGGCTATGCCAGGCTATATCTTTCTTTTCCATGAGCGAAAAAACCGCAAGAAAAGGACGTCGCTACAGGAGCGACGTCAACCCTTCATATAATCGCCCTCTAACGAGGCCGTCTCCGTCCACCGCGGTTTCGGGAGTGGGGCCTTCTAGTGGGTCGGCGGTCCATGGCTCTGGCTTTCTCTGGGGTCCAGCCCTCGAGTACCGCCCGCCGCGAGAGCCGGATCTTATCGTCGGCGTCGATATCGATCACCATCACCATGATCTCATCTCCCACACGAACTACATCTTCTACACTGGGCACCCGGTAATCGGCCAACTGTGAGATGTGAACTAACCCGTCTTTACCGGGCAGGATCTCCACGAAAGCGCCGAAGTCTGTTACTCGCACCACCTTGCCGGTATAGATCTTGCCCACCTCTGGCTCCTCGGTCAGGCCTTTGATCATAGCCACCGCCTTCTCGCTCGAAGCCCCATCGGTGGAAGCGATGAAGACCGTCCCGTCATCCTCTACATCGATCTTGGCCCCCGTCTCCTCCACGATCTTGCGGATGGTCTTGCCCCCAGGTCCGATGATGAGGCCGATCTTCTCCGGATCTATCTTGATTAAAGTGATCCGCGGAGCGTGGGGAGAGAGTTCCTTGCGGGGCTGAGATATCGTCTCCGCCATCTTGTCTAGGATGAAAAGCCGGGCCTCCCGAGCCTGGGCTAGCGCTTCCTCTAAAATCTGATAATCGACGCCTTGTCCCTTGATATCCATCTGTAGGGCGGTGATCCCCTCTCTCGTGCCCGCCACCTTGAAGTCCATATCTCCTACCGCGTCCTCTAGCCCTTGAATATCGGTGAGGATGGCATACCGCCCATCTTCCTGAACGAGGCCCATAGCGATACCAGCCACAGGAGCCTTGATAGGAACCCCTGTGTCCATGAGAGCCAGGCTGCTAGAGCAGACACTGGCCATGGAGGTGGAGCCGTTGGAGGAGAGCACCTCCGAGACCAACCGGATAGTGTAGGGGAACTCCTCCTCATCGGGGATGACGGGGAGAAGCGCCTGTTCGGCTAGAGCCCCATGACCGATCTCTCTCCGCTTAGGAGCCCGGAGGAACCAAGTTTCTCCAGTGCTATAAGGCGGAAAATTATAATGGTGCATATACCTCTTCGATTCTTCCCTGGTCAAGCCGTTCAGCCTCTGTTCGTCGCTAACCGTACCCAGGGTAGCGATGGTGAGGACTTGGGTCTCCCCTCGGCTAAAGAGGCCTGAGCCATGGGTGCGAGGTAGAAGCCCTACCTCGCAAGAGATGGGCCGGATCTGGGTGTTAGTACGGCCATCGGGTCGGATCCCCTCCTTGAGGATCGACTCTCGAATCTTCTCCTTCACCACTTTATCGAAGGCCGTCTCGATCACCTCGGGAGGGAAATCAAGTTGAGAGAGCAACTCCTCTCGCAGACTATCTAACGCCTGGCGTCGCTCTTCTTTCTTCCCTGTTCCCCTTATCGTCTCCAAAACCCGACCAGCGATCCGCATACGGACTGCCTCTTCCGCTTCCTGGGGGGTCTGGAAGAAAATGTAGTGTCCCTTCGGCTTACCGATCTCCCTGGCCATCTGCTCTTGAAGGGCGATCACGTTTTGCATCGCTTGGTGACCGGCCTTGAGAGCACCCAGGATCACCTCCTCGGTCACCTGGTTGGCACCCGCCTCTACCATCTGGATCGCCTCCCTGGTGCCAGCCAAGCGCAAATCGAGAGGACTTCCCTCCATCTGGCTGGCGGTGGGGTTGAAGACGTACTGACCATCCACGAGGCCGATGCGCACCGCGCCAACCGGCCCGCCGAAGGGGATATCAGAGATGACTAGGGCCGCCGAAGCGCCTATCACCGACAGGATATCCAAGTAGGTCTCCTGATCGGCGGAGAGGGCGGTGATGATGATCTGGATATCGTTCCTCATCCCCTGGGGGAAGAGGGGGCGGAGTGCCCTATCGGTGAGTCGGCAAAGAAGGATAGCCTGTTCCGAGGGACGCCCCTCGCGCTTGAAGAAGCCGCCGGGGATCTTGCCCGCGGCATAAAGCCTTTCCTCATAATCTACGATGAGGGGGAGGAAGTCGGCGCTTTCGCGGGGTTCTTTAGAGGCCGTGGCCGTGGCCAGGATCACAGTATCTCCTGAACGCACGGTTACAGCACCCCCAGCCTGGCCAGCCAACTTGCCTGTCTCTATGCTAATGGAGTGGCCTCCAATAGCGGTTTCGTATCGTTTTTTCACTTTTCCTTTCCTCCAAGTCTGGCCAGGCTTAGAGGTCAAGGACTGGGGACTGAACCCCACCGGAGTGAGACCCACTCCCCAATTCCTGGCCTTCCAAGCCCGACCTTGAATAATAACCTAGGGTTGTTTCAGGTTCGGTTTCACCTCTCTTTCTACCTCCGCAAGCCTAAGCGGGTTATGATCTCTTTATACCGCTCTGGATCCGTCTTGCTCAAGTAATCGAGATGCCGTCTCCGCTTCCCCACCATCTTGATCAGCCCCCGGCGGGAGTGCTCGTCGTGCTTATGCACCTTGAGGTGCTCCACCAGTTGGTCGATCCTGGTGGTGAGGAGGGCTATCTGGACCTCTGGTGACCCGGTATCCTTTGCGTGCAGGTGATGCCGCTCGATGATCGATTCCTTCTCGCTTCTGCTAAGCCCCACCTCTACTCTCCCAAACACCCATATTATTTCAAAATTATACCATAGATAACCCCCTCATGCAAATAATGGCTTTTCCCCCCAACAGATTAACACAACTGAGTTAATGCGCCCCAGGAGTCGCAATGAGAACTTCTCCCGCAGGGATCCTGGATGGAGACCCAACCTGAGTTAACATGGGAACTCCCTAAGGCCGGGGTTATGGTGAGCCAGCGATCTTGCCATCCTGTAGGAAAGTGCCGATCATCGCCCAGTGGGTGGGGAAGCACCGAGCCACCAACCTCAATTTTTCCCGATGACCGCAGCAACGCTCTGTTTCAATCGGGAGCGAGTAGCCCCTCCAGTTCGGGGGGAGTAGTAGGCCACTCTTCCCTCTCCATCAGCCATCTTTTTTCGTTGCCTAGCGCAAGGTAGAACTCGCCAGAGATCTCTTGTAAGGTGTGGTCCTCGTCATAGCGCGCCAGGATTGAATTCAGGGCTGCCAGGTAGAACTGAAGAGGATCCACCTGCGCCAGTCGGCGGGCAAATCCTTCCTCGTTTGACCCCCACCTCGCCTGCAGCTCGCCTATGAGCGCCTCGGTCTCGGAAACCAACTGGTTTGGAACGCTCTCTAGGTTCTCGGTGACCCTCAGGATTGGAGCCGGTGAGCGCAACGAATATACCGTCTCATCAGGCACGGAGGTCGCCTCCAGCGAGCCTCCGAAGACGAAGAAATCCACCCGCTTGTTGGTGCGGTCAAGCAACACCACCGGTCCGGGGCAGACGTGCATGGATCCTTGAGAGGGTGGTTCTAACCGCAGCGTGGTCCATTCTGCCTCGCCATGCTCATCACGGAGCCGCAGGCGCATCGACTGGGGGTCAAAGTGCCTCCCAGTCGGTTTCTTGCGGATGGCGACAAGCAGCCCGGTGTAGCCGGGGCTGTGCGGATGGGACTTGGGGAGAAGGTAGTACCCCCAGTTCTCCATCAGATGCAGAATGGATTGCTCTTCCATGTTTCCTCCTCGTTCGCTTACCGCAAGCCTCTGGCCAAACCGTTCTGACTGCGGAGACGGTCCCTATGATTTGGCCTCCTGCGGACTCAGATTTGTTCATATGTGCGATCCAAATGTTTGTTCCCTACGGATTCTCCCTCCCATACTGCCACAGAGGGTTCAGCGCCTCGGCCACACCCTTACATTCCCCCCACCCTACCACCAAATGCTGAAGGCCCCCGAGGGATGATTGAAATCCAACTCGCTATCTCCCACTTGCAGGATCGCCACGTCCTCATTGTACCTGTAGATCCGAGGACGATAGTTGTGCTCGAAGATGGCTAACCAGGTGATGCTTCCGATGAAGACAAGGCTCCGGCCATCAAGAATCGGAGGCCTCTCGCTTTACCTTCTAACCTGGCCTCCGAGCCGCAGTTCCTATTTGAATATCGCTTCCAGTATCTGCCCATCGGCAGAGTAGGGGAGGCCCAAGGTTCTGGCCACAGTGGGAGCCACATCGATGAGCCGCACCGGACCAATAACGGCCTCCTCTTTGATGCCGTTACCGGCGGCGATGAAGATGGCGCGCATCTCTGGCAGTGAGGAATCATACCCGTGTTGGCCCAGGGGATATTCGATAGGCTTCAATACCTCCTCCTCACCTCGCCAGTCAGACGGGTAGTACCCCAAATTGGCCTGCACGAAAACGTCCCCTGAGTTCTCGTTGTCGAGATGCAGAACCTCTAAGTCCTGGTGGCGCACTACGCGAGCGAAGACCCGTTCTCCGCTCGCCGGATCTGTGAGCGCCTCGAAGGCGGCAACGATCCGATCCTGCACCTCTCGGTAATCCTCCGGGGCGACGATGCCCCCTGGGCTCTTGCCTTGCAGGTGGATATAGACGTTGGCTGCTCCTCCCGAGGCGAACCCCACCGCTTGGCTCCTTCGCTCATCCAAAGGGAAGCTGGGCTCTTGCTTGAAGGCGGCAAGCCCGGCCTGGGCTAAGACGGTATTAACATAGACTCGGGTGTGTACTGGGGCCATGCCGTGGTCGGAAACCACCATCATGACCGCCTCTTCTAGATCCACCGCCCCCAGGAGCCGGCCCAGGTTCTCATCGGCCAATTCATACCCCTGGCGCAGATACTCAGCGTATTTTTGGGCTCTCTCTGGCGCATATAGGGTCTGGCGCTCATCGACCAAGAGGAATTGATGGCCTGCTTCGTCGGGTGGCCCCTGCCAAGCGAAGGTCAGACGGGGATGATAGGTGGTATAGACATATATGGTCACCTCCGTTATCCAGCGGGACTGTATCTCCATCATCTCCATATAATCGGCCTCCTCGATCCAGCCGTGCTCTAAGGCATACCAGTCCGGCGAGGGAGGGAAGAAGCCGAAGCGCTCAAATATCTCCTCTGCCAGTTGGCGGGGGGCGATGACGTTGGAATAAACCCGACTCTGGAAGATGACGAAGTGGCTCAGATCGGCGTCGGTGATCCTGAAGTAAGCCCCGGCTCCGAGCCGCTCATAGATCACTAAAGGTGCCCATTTCCCCTCTGTCAAGGTCGCGCTTTCCTGGCCGATGACCTTGTCCCGGTCAAGGATGAAGGTATCATAGTTCTCCCGTTGGTCATCGGTGAAGTCGAGAGCCAGGAGGTAGACCGGAGTTTCGATTTCGATCTCGAAAGAAGCCTCTAAGGTCGGGCTGTAGGATGGAGGAGCATTCACCCACCCCTCCGCTAACTTGAAGGTCAGTTGATGAGAGGCTGAATAGACCTCCCGCTTTCCGTAGCCCACTGAATAATCAGCCTGAAGGCCGGCGATTTGGGGGCTAGCGCCTGGCCAGAAGAGAGTGGCGGTGGTAAGCCCCTCTCGTTTGGCGATCTGCCACACAGGCTCCACCGCCGAGGCTTGGTCGAAGGCGTCAGTGTACCAATATATGGGGTTCTGCCATAGATGATAGCGGTTGGAGACGATGCCTGTACGAGCGGGATAATAACCGGTGGCGATGGAGTTATGGGCCGCCGCTGTCAGGGTGGGATCCACGGAACGAGCGTATTCAGCCCTCACCCCTCGGGAGGCCAAGGCAGCCAGGTGGGGCATAGTGCCATCTTCCATGTAACCTTCCACTAGATCGGCTCGTGCCCCGTCGAGAGAGAGGATGATGACCGCTGGACGTCGAGGAGGGGTCTCCTCCGGAGTGGCTTGGGGACGAGCCGTGGCGGCAAATTCGTCCCTAGGCTGCCGTCCACAGCTCAAGGCGGATAAGAGAAGGAGCAAAAGTGTGCCCCCTCGTAGCCAAGTGATAAACTTGTTCATGCCGTCCCCTCCACCACCAGAAGAGCTGGTGAGGTGCGGAGCGCTCCGCAACTCGCCATCCTGTTGAGCAGCCATGAGGGGATTCCCCAGGCTATTCTTGGATACGCGCGTTGGCTTCGGCTACGGCCTCATCCAAGACGGTCTTGGGATCCTCTCCCTCCCAGATCCTTACCATGGCGTCACCCACCGCACTCCGAACGGCGTTCATGCCAGAGACGGAAGGCTGCGCCCTAGCGTACTTCACCAGATCAAAGGCGGCGGCGTATTGGGCGTTCCCCGCTATGTATTCCTGCATCTCTGGGGAATCGATAGCCGACAGCCGCACCGGGAAGTAATTAAGGTTCTGGGCCCAGCGAGCGGTCTGATCGGGCTCGGTGAACCACTTGATGAAGAGCCAAGAGGCCAACTGCCTCTCCGGGGTGGTCTTGAAGATGGCCAGGCTCGGCCCGTACATCACCGCCACTGGCTCATCCACCTTCGAGTGATCGTACGGGAAATGGGTGACCGACCAGTTGAATTTCGGCTTTCCGGTGGCCTCATCGACGCCCACGGAGCGAGCATAATAGGGCAGTCCAGCCACGGAGCCAAAGGTGAAGAGCACCTTTTGGGCCGCGAAGTCGCTCTGCTCCCCATACCTTTCCGTGGGCCTGTAGACGCAGCCGCTGTTCTTCAACGCCATCAGGTAGTTGGCCGCCGCCACCGCCGCGTCGTTGTTAAAGGTGGCCTCGGTGCCAGCCTCGTTCATGATCTCTCCCCCGCGACCCCACACCCAGGCGAAGAAGGCATCCGAAGAGGGGTACCAGGCGAAGCCGAAGGTATCCATGTTGCCATCACCATCCAGATCCACGGTGGCTTCCTTGCAGATCTTGGCGAACTCGTCCCAGCTAGTGGGCGGGGCATCGTATCCCAGCCGATTCAGCCAGTCCACGTTGTAGTACATGACCTGGGCGCTACGGGCGGGCGGGAAACTCAACATAGCCCCATCGTACTCCGGATAGCGGTCGCCGGCTATGAAGGCGGGCACGTAATCGGCTAACTCTTCCTCCCTGAGCCCGTACTTCTCGCTCTCGACGTAGGGATCCAAGGGCACTATCGCCTCGGCCTCGTAATAGGCTGCCGCCTGATTCTGGTAGGCTTGGGCGAAGTCGGGCGGAGTACCGGCCGAAATGGCCACCAATATGGACTCCTGCAAGGGGGTGTAATCCTCCTTGTCTTCACCTATTACGGTGATGCCCCAGGGGTTAGTCTCGTTGAAGTCGTCCAGCATAGCCTGTAGGGCCTCTCCCTGTCGCCCTCCATAGACGTGCCAAAAAGTGAGTTCGATGCCCGGTGGGAGGTCGGCCAAGAACTCAGCAGCCTGCTCCGCGCTGGGGATCAACAGTTTCCAACCAGGATGAATCAGGCTACGATTCGTGATCTCGGCAAAGGTGGGGTCTTCCAAATGCTTGGCGTTGGTGGCCATGGCAATGGCCCGATAGGCCGGCCCACTGCCCAGATATTTCTCCGCTATGGTCCACAGGTTATCGCCCAGTACGACCGTATAGGGCTCCTCTTGCCTAAGCGGGGCA
>JBHIDN010000011.1:0-11726 GCA_046760125.1 Anaerolineae bacterium | reverse complement strand
ATCTACAGACATGGCGTCAGTGCCTGTGGTCTCCACATCCAAAGTCAAGTGAGAAGAGTTAGATAACTCGGTCACTACCCTTTCCAGCGCCTTCTTGGTGGTCACCACTTGACAATCAAGGGTTGCTTTCCCTTCAGGGGTCAAGAGCATCAACTGCTCTGCCTTTTGCTCCGACTTGGGCAACCGATCCACCAGGCTCCGAAACCCTAACTCCCTGAAAACTTCCATCACCCGATCCCGGTCGTAGTCGCTAGTGCGACACCTCTCCAGATCTAGGGTAATGGGGACATCGGTGACGATGGTAGCCAACCGCTTACTCAAGAAAGCCTGCTCCTTGTGCTCGGCGAGGGCGTTTCTGACCCTGGCTGGTTCGATCTCCTCTAGATGCTCATAGATCTCCTCGAGGGTGCCGTACCGTTTGACCAGGTCGGTGGCATATTTGGGCCCTAGACCTGGAACCCCAGGTATGTTATCCGAAGCGTCTCCCACCAGAGCCTTGTAATCCACAAGCAAGGAGGGTCGAAAGTCGTATTTCTCCTCGAGGGCTTTCTCATCAAAGAGCCTGGCTTCGGAGAAAGACTGTCGGTGGCCCCCGGTGGTCAATACCTTCACCCGGGGAGATACCAACTGAAAGGCATCGTAATCGCCGGTGAGGATGAGGGTCTCCACCCCCAACTCCTGGGCCTGCTTAGAGAGGGTGCCGATGAGGTCATCGGCCTCATACCCCTCCACCTCGAAGACGGGGATACCTAGAGCCTCGATCACCTCTACTATGCGAGCCATCTGATCCCGCATCTCCTCGGGCATGCGAGCCCGCTGAGCCTTATACTCCTTGAACTCTTGGTGCCTAAAGGTTTCCTTCCCCGCATCGAAGGTCACGGCGATGTAGTCAGGCTTCTCTTGCTCCAAAGCCCGAAGGAGCATCAGGGTGAAGCCGTACACCGCGTTGGTCAACTCCCCTCGGGAGGTGGAGAAAACATCTATGGGGAGAGCGAAGAAGGCTCGATAGGCTAAAGCGTGCCCGTCGACAAGAACCAGTTTCTTGCCCATGGCCTCACTTCCCAAATAACTGAACCTCTCATATCCATTCTAGTCGCTGGCAAAGCCAAAGTCAAAGAAGGGATAGATTAGATATCAGGCCCGAAGAGGAAAAGAAGGGAACCGTTTAGGATGCTCTCTTTGTCTAAAAGCCTTGCCTGAGAAGCGCGGCAATTATATAGGCCAGGAGAACCAAGCCCGCCCCTAAGAGGAGAAGGTGGATGAGGCAACCGCCGATCTTCTTGATCAGTCCGAAGAGCCAAGTCACTATAAGCAGAGCGATGACGAGGCCCGCCAGGATAGTGATGGCACTTCCCACTCGATCCCCCTTTACCCGTTTGGGGTATTCTAGGGGGCGAAGAGCCAGATGTCAAGGCGGCAACCGCTTATAACTACTCAGAGATGGCTGAAATGGACATCTCATGATATACTGGGAAAGACGAGGAGCGGGGCTATGATCGACCATTTCATCCCCAGCGAGGGAGGAGAGGGGGAGATCCCTTTAGGGCAGTACCTGGATCCGATGCCGGGAAACGTGGTCTCCCGATACATCGAGGCCTATTCCCATCCTGGAGGTATGATCTTAGACCCCTTCTGCCAGACGGCGGTAGTGATAGAGGAGGCGGCCCGAAAGGGGAGATCAGCCCTCGCCGCTCACTTCAGCCCCCTAAACGTGCTCATAGCGCGGGCCACCCTCAGGCTCCCTCCACCGGAGGAGATCGATGCTGCCACCACCCGTCTCGGCGATGCTCCAAAACTGGGAGCCTCTCTGCGAGAGCACATCACCCAACTTTACGCCACATCCTGTCACCGATGCCGAAATCCCGTGGTGGCTGACCACTTTGCCTGGGATAGGGAGAGAGGGTTGCCGGTAGAGAAAGGGTATCGGTGTCCCCATTGCCAAGCCCAAGGCAACTTTCCGGTAGAGGAATTAGACCTGGAAGCCCTGGCCAAGATAGAGGAACGAGGCGTCCACTATTGGTATCTTCTAGATCGCCTAGCCTCTCCCGGCGAAGAGGGGCGGGAGTTAGCCCAAAGCCTCCTGGAACTCTATACCCCCCGCAACCTATACGCCCTGGTGAACCTCTCTATGAAAGTGGAGGCCCTCTTCTCCGGCTCCCCCATCTTGGAGACGCTACAACTGATACTCCTCATCTGCCTTGATACCTGCCGTAAACTGAAGGGAGAAGGCCAAGCCCGACTTCGGCCCCCGCGGAGTTTTAGAGAGCGAAACGTCTGGCACGCTTTTGAGGAGGCTTACCTTCAACTGCGCGCTCTCTCCTCGAAATCCAGGCCCTCAGGTAACGTTCCGCCACCTACTGAGGCCATAGTCAAGCGGTCTATTCGCGGCTTGGCTCGGGGTTTGGAGCGAGAGAGCCTAGAGTTGGTCATAACGGCTCCCCCACCCCTAGATCGTCCCTTCTGGGCCCTATCTTATCTCTGGACCGGCTGGCTCCTGGGCAAGGAGGAGGCAGCGGTCTTTAAGCCACTCTTACGGCCTCGATCCTTGGACTGGCCATGGTACCAGAGGGCCACCGCTGCCGCCATGCGACACCTTGTGCCCCTCTTGCGCCCCGAGGGAAGAATGGTCTTCATTTTGGAGCGTGGCGAACTCCGCCAAGCCGAGCGCCTCGTCCTGGCGGGAGCAGAGGTGGGCCTGCGGTTGGAAGGGCTCTTCCTCCAACCCTGCGAACCGAGCACGAGCGTTCTCTCGCGAAAAGAGAGGGCAAGCCGTTATCGCCTCTCCTTGGTAAAGAATCGACCCCCAAAGAAGCCATCCTCTGCCCCTCGCCTCGCTTCCCGGATGCGAAGGTCTGCTTTCGAGGCCTGCCGAAAACTCCTCCGAGAGCGTGGTGACCCATTGCTCTTCGAGTGGCTCCACGCTGCTATCCTCAAGCGATGGAGCGAAGAGGACCTCCTGCGCCAGGCGACGCTCCTAGAAGGGGTATCTCTCGCTCAATTCGCCGCTGAGCAGATGGAAGAGACTCTGAAGGAGAGCCGGGAGAACTTCATCCTGCTGGATGAGACAGGGGAGATCAGAGAGGACGAAGAAGCAGATTGGATCACTTCCCTCTGGTGGCTAAAAGAAGCGCCGCCCCCTTCCCCCCTTGGCGACCAGGTGGAGAAGGCGACCTGTCAACTGCTCCAAGACATAGAAGGGTTCCAACGAGTGAGAGAGGAGGTCTACTCCCTCTTTCCAGGGCTCCTGACCCCCGATCCGGGGCTGGTGGAAGAGGCCCTCCATTCCTATGGCCAAGGGAGCCCCGAGGCTTGGGGGCTCCGCCCCCCGGAGGAGGTGCGAGAGGAGATGATCGCTCTCCTCCTTCGCCTGGGAGAGCGCCTGGGGTTCCAAGCCTGGGCCGGTGCGAGGTTGCCCCCCTACGCCGATGTGGCCTGGCGGGAGGGGGAAACTTCCTATATCTTTCTTATCCGCCAGAAGGTATGGCTACGGGATCTCTGCCGGTGGGTGGAGGAGGGACCCAAGGCTCGTCATCTAATCCTCATCCCCGATGAGCGGGCCTCGCTCCTACAACTCAGGCTGGAGGGTTCTCCCCTCATCCGAAAGCGACTAGCAGAAAGCGATTGGGATTTCGTAAAATTCGGCCACCTCCGATCGGTGGCCACCCAAGAGGAGGTGGACCGCCACGACCTCAAGAAGATCGTGGGGCTCCTACCCCCCATAGAGAGCGCAGAGGCGCAGTTGCCGCTCTTTCCTTAGAGGAGGTGTGCCCTATGTTGAGAGAGGACCTTCCGCGCCTAAGGCTGGCCCATCTGCCTACCCCCTTAGAGGAGATGCCGAATTTAAGGCAAAGGCTCAAAGGGCCGCGCCTTCTCATCAAAAGAGATGACCAGACCGGCCTGGCCACCGGGGGAAACAAAACCCGGAAACTAGAGTACCTTATGGCTGACGCCCTGGCCCAGGGGGCCGATACCATAGTTACCTTGGGCGCCGCTCAATCGAACCATGCCCGGCAAACAGCCGCCGCAGCCGCTAAATTGGGGCTCAAAGCCCTTCTCCTCCTCAGGGGAGAAGAACCCCGGCTCCGTAACGGCAACCTCCTCCTCGACGACCTACTGGGCGCTGAGGTGCGGTGGATGGGCCCCCAAAGGCACCTAGCCCCTGAACGGATAGCAGGAGTATTAGAAGAGCTCAAGCAAGCAGGGCAGAGGCCATATCTCATCCCCTACGGTGGCTCAAACGAGGTTGGGGTATTGGGTTATATCCAAGCCATGAGGGAACTCTTAGATCAACTGAAAGAAAGTGGTCTGGAGGCCGACCACCTAGTGGTAGCCACCAGTTCCGGAGGCACCCAAGTGGGGCTCACCCTGGGGGCTAAGATCTACGGATATGGGGGAGAGATCATAGGCATAAGCGTGGATCTGCCCAGAGAGGAACTGTTGAGCGATTTGGTGAGCCTGGCCCAGGTCACGGCTGCCCGCTGGGGGTTCAATCTCTCCCTCGATAGGGACGATTTCCGGGTCTACGATGACTATCTGGGAGAGGGGTATGGCGTCTTAGGGCCGCCGGAGGTGGAGGCCATAAAGTTGCTGGCCCGCACTGAGGGCCTCCTCCTAGACCCTGTTTATACCGGGCGGGCCATGGCCGGCCTCATAGATCTCATCCGACGAGGTACCTTTCGGCCCAACGAGGCGGTCATCTTCTGGCACACCGGCGGCATCCCCGCCCTCTTCGCCTACGCTCAGGAGTTATTTAGAGCACCTCGAACCGGGCGGTGAAATGGCGAAGGCGAGGTGCTTCGTAAACTATCTTTAAGCCTCTTACCTTCTCCCGCCCCCGATAGAGTCGGGCTATGACATCCACCACATAGTCCAGGTGGCTCTGGGTATACACCCGCCGAGGAAGGGCTAGGCGCACCAACTCCAGTTTGGGATAGATCATCTCCCCCGTGGCCTCATCCTTGCGGGCGAAGGAGACGCTCCCTAACTCCACCGCCCTGATGCCCCCTTCCAGATACAACTGGGCCACCAGAGCCTGCCCTGGGAATTGACCCTGGGGGATATGGGGCAGAAACCGCTGGGCATCTATGTAAACCGCGTGCCCTCCCACAGGCTCGAAGATGGGAACTCCTACCTCCTGCAACCGATCCCCTAAATATTGGGTTTGGCCGATGCGATAGGTTAGGTACTCCTCGTTGAGCCCCTCCCACAGGCCGATGGCTATCGCTTCTAGGTCCCTCCCCGCCAGCCCTCCATAGGTGGGATACCCCTCCTTGAGGATCAGTTCTGTGCAAACCCGCTGGTAGAGATCCTCATCGTTCAGGGCCAGGAAGCCCCCGATATTCACCAAGGCGTCTTTCTTAGCGCTCATGTAACAGCCGTCAGCATAGGAGAATATCTCTTTCGCTATCTCCAAAACCGTCCTATTTTCATACCCCGCTTCCCGTCTCTTGATGAAGTATGCGTTCTCCGCATACCGACAGGCGTCGATGAAGAGGGGGATACCATGCTCGGCCAACGTCTCCTTCGTCCGGCGGATATTCTCCAAGGAGACCGGTTGCCCCCCACCGGCGTTATTGGTAATGGTGAGCATCCCTAGAGGGATATTTTCAGCCCCCACCTCATCGATGAAGGCCTTCAGTTTCGCGATATCGATATCCCCTTTGAAAGGATGATAGCCTTGGGGATCCAGCCCCTCGTCGATGACCAGATCGACCGGCTTCCCCCCGCGGGCCTTTATGTTGGCCTGGGTGGTGTCGAAATGCATATTGCTGGGGACAAACTGGCCCGGCTCCACCAGGAGGCCGAAAAGGATGTTCTCCGCTGCCCTTCCCTGATGGGTGGGAACAAGATAAGGGAAGCCGAATATAGAGTGGATCGCCTCCTCCAGGTTGTAGAAGTTGCGGCAACCGGCGTACGACTCATCGCCCCTCATCAGACCTGCCCACTGCTCTTGGCTCATGGCCGCCGTCCCGCTATCGGTGAGGAGATCGATGAATACATCCTCGGCCTTGATGAGAAAAGGGTTGTAGCCAGCCTCAACCAGCAACCGCTCCCGCTCCTGACGCGTGGTTTGCTTGATCGGCTCCACGGCTTTGATGCGGAAAGGTTCGACTATGAACTTCGCCATCCTCTCCATCTCCTTTTGAAACTTTTAAGCACCGTCCTCTTTAGAACATCATACTGGCCCTGGGCCCCAGTGTCAATCCGCTCTCCGCGGAGAAATCTCGGGGGGTTGACAAACTAGCGCTTTTCTGCTATAATGCTAATGCAAATCAAATGCAATAGGTTCTAGCGAGACCAATGATGATCCTTTGGACATACTCCAAGAGGAATAAAATTTGAACGCCCAAACATCCGTTAACCAACCCGATGGGAAATCCGACCTGACAGGCAAGATTCGGAAACGGATGCTGCAAGTCGTTGCCCAGTTTCTGATCCTGGCAGCGATCTTGTTCATCTCGTCAGGTCGCCTGGATTGGGTGTGGGCGTGGGCCTATCTCGGCGTGGGTGTGGGCATTCTAGTCATCAACTTGGCTATCCTACCCCCGGAGTTGATAGCCGAGCGCAGCGAGATTAAAGAGGACGTCAAGGGCTGGGACAAGGTGCTTAGCACTCTCATCGGCGTCCTAACGCTCGGCGCGTTGGTCGTGATCGGGTTAGATGCGCGCTTCAGGTGGTCGCCCCAGCTGGCTCTAGCGGTTCATCTCGTTGCGCTGGTTTTCTGGGCGCTGGGGCAAGGCCTATTTACCTGGGCGATGGCCTCGAACAAGTTCTTCTCAGGCCTTGTTCGCATCCAGAAAGAACGGGGACATACCGTGGCCACCGGCGGGCCTTACCGGTACGTGCGCCATCCGGGTTACGTTGGGTATATTACATCCTGGCTCGCAACGTCGCTCACGCTCGGCTCGCTGTGGGCGCTCATTCCGGCGGGGCTTGTGATGTGCCTTATGGTCGTCCGCACGGCACTTGAGGACAGAACCTTGCTGGAAGAACTCGATGGCTACCGGGACTATGCCGGGCAGGTGCGCTACCGCCTGCTGCCGGGCATCTGGTAACCGCTAACGGTGGAATTGGCAAGCCAACGTCAAAGAGCCAAGTCTGTTGCCTAGCCACAGATTTGCCTGTGGTCTTTTTGTTGACAAATTGAAACTTTGGGGTTACAATGCTAATGCAAATCAGATGCAATAGATTCTGGCGAGGCCAATGATGATCCTTAGAAACCTCCTGCGACGCAGAACTCGCACCCTCCTCACTCTAGTGGGCATCGCCATCGGTGTGGCAGCCATCGTCGCTCTCGTGGCCATCGCCGATGGCCTGGCCTCTGGATATACGGATGTTCTCTCCGGTAGTCAAGCAGACCTGGTGATCACCCAGGCTGAGTCGGTCGATGCCAGCTTCAGTGCCATCGACGAGGGAGTGGGCCCGCAATTGGCATCCATCCCCGGGGTGGAGGAAGTATCGGGCATGATCATCGGCGAGATCACCACCGAAGGGATCCGCTATTTCCTGATCTTTGGCTACGACCCCACGGAGTTCGCTATCCAACACTTCAAGGTGGTAGAGGGCCAGGGGCTAACGGCCAAAAGGGAGATCATCATCGGCAAACTCGCCGCCCAGAACCTGAAAAAGGAGGTGGGCGACACCATATGGATGTACGAGAGTGCCTATCGTATCGTAGGCATCTACGAGACCGGGACCGCGTTGGAGGAAGGAGGAGGAGTGATCTCCTTATCCGATGCCCAAGCCATGCTCAAAAAACCTCGTCAGGTATCGATATTTCAGGTGAAACTTGAGGATGTCGACAAGGCTGAAGAGGTGCAGAGGAGGATCGAGCGGCGCTTCCCAGATCTCACGGTCACTCGCTCTACCGAGTTCGCCGACAAACAACTAGCCATCCAATTCGTGCGGGCTTTCGCCTGGGCCCTCTCCTTCCTGGCGGTCCTCATCGGCGGCGTGGGGATGATGAACATGCTGCTCATGTCCGTCTTCGAGAGGACAAGGGAGATCGGGGTCCTGCGCGCTCTAGGCTGGCGGAGATCGAAGGTGCTCTTCCTGATCCTGGGGGAATCGCTCCTTTTGAGCCTTTTGGGAGGTCTGGTCGGGGCGGCATTGGGAGTGGCGGCGGTGAAAGCCCTGGGGCGCCTGCCAGCCACAGGCGGCCTCCTCCAAGGGAGGTTCTCCTGGGAACTCTTCGCCCGAGCGGGGTTGGTCACCCTGACTCTAGGGACCTTCGGGGGGCTCTATCCTGCCTGGTGGGCCTCCCGACTTCACCCCATAGAAGCGCTGCGGTACGAGGGTGGAGGCGCGGAGATCGCTGTCCCTAGGCTGCCCGGGGGGATGACCGTCCGCAACCTCCTGCGAAGAAGGACCCGCACCCTTCTTACCCTGGTGGGCATCGGCATCAGCGTGGCCGCTGTAGTGGCCTTAAAGGGCATCGCCGACGGATTCGTAGAGCATTTCACGGCCATAGCCACCGGGGCAGGAGCAGATCTGATGGCTGTAGAAGCGAATATCTCCGATATGCAGTATAGCGCCATCGACGAGAGAGTGGGCAAGCGGATAGCCGGTCTCTCCGGGGTGGAGAGCGTCTCTGGGATCGTCATGGGGGCTACTATAGGGGAGGATGCGCCGATGATGATTATCTTCGGCTACCATCCGGCCGAATACGCCATTCGCCATTTTCGTATCGTGGAGGGAGACCGCCTCACCGCTAGTCGGCAGATTATTCTCGGCCGCACGGCGGCCGAAGCCCTGAATAAGAAGGTGGGGGACAGGGTGCAGGTCCTCAACCGCGCCTTCCGCGTGGTGGGCATCTACGAGACAGGGGTGAGTTACGAGGACAGCGGCGGGGTGATCTCCTTGCGCGAGGCCCAGGCCCTCTTCGGGAGACCTCGTCACGTGATGTTTCTGGGCATCAAGTTAGACGATCCTCGGCGGGCGGAAGAGGTGAGGAACCGGATAGAAGAGAACTTCCCCGAGATCACCATCTCCATCTCCTCCGAGTTTGCAGAGAGGCTCCCCGACCTCCAGACGACAGAGAGTATGGTGGGGGGTATCTCCCTCTTGGCGGTCATGGTGGGTGGCGTGGGGATGATGAATACCATGGTTATCTCCATCTTCGAGCGGACGAGAGAGATAGGGGTCTTACGGGCTCTGGGCTGGCGGAGGAGCAAAGTGCTCTCTATGGTCCTGCGCGAATCGCTGCTCTTGGGGGTAGTGAGCGGCCTGGCAGGCGTGGTTATGGGGGTGACGATGGACAAAGCCTTGGGGCTCCTCCCCTTCATAGGCGGCTTCTTGCAACCAAGTTTCAAGCCCTCTACATTCATCCAAGCCTTAATTATGGCTCTGGTCTTAGGCCTGATCGGGGGGCTCTATCCTGCCTGGTGGGCCTCCCGACTTCGCCCTATAGAAGCACTGCGATATGAATAGCACTCTCTGAGAAGGAGGTGATGATGAAAACTCTCATCAGAATAGTAGTGATCTCGCTCTTGAGCCTTGGCTTGTGGGGCTGCTCCGGGTTCGGAGCCGCGCGACCGGAAGCCACCCCACCCCCAGCGGAAGATATAGAAAGAGTGGTATCAGCCACAGGTGTGGTACTCCCTGCCCGATGGGCCACTTTGGGCTTTCAGGTGAACGGGCGCGTGGAACGAGTGATGGTGGAACCGGGAGACCAGGTTGAAGAAGGAGAACCCTTGATCCAACTTGACTCCACCGACCTGGAGTATGCCGTTTCACAGGCGCAAGCGGCCTTGGCCACCAGCCAAGCCACCCTAGCCCTGGCCGAAGTGGGAGCCAGGACAGAGGAGATCGCGGCCCTCGAGGCCCAATTGGCAGCCGCCAAGGCGGAGTTGGCGCGCCTCCTGGCCGGAGCCCAGCCGGAGGAGATCGCCCTGACCCAGGCCCAACTTCAACAAACAACCACCGATTTGGCACACGCCCAAAACCGATATGATAAGTGGCGTTGGGTCGGTGATGAGACCGAGGAGCAACTCCGGTATCAAAGGGACGCCGCTGCTGCCGCCAACGCCGCGGCTCACGTCAAACTCGATCTGGTCATGGCAGGGCCTTCGGCGGAGGAGATAGCCGCGGCTCAAGCCCGGGTCGACCAGGTGCAAGCCCAATTGGACCTTCTGAGAGCAGGAGCCAGACCAGAAGAGGTAGCGGTGGCCCAGGCCCAGGTGGCTCAGGCGAAGGTGGCCTTGGCCCAAGCCCGGTCGGCTTTGGAGAAAGCCGAACTGAGGGCTCCTTTCACCGCCACCATCGGCGAGATAAGGGTGAGAGAGGGAGAGGTAGTTAATGCCAGGGTGCCAATCCTCACTCTGGGCGATCTAGACCACCTACGAGTGGAAACCACCGACTTAAATGAGATCGATATCCCCCTGGTAAAGGTGGGACAGGAGGTGAGGATCACTTTCGATGCCTTGCCTGAGAGAGCCATACAGGGTCGGGTGACCCAGATCGCGCCTATGGCTAGCCGGGAGGAAGGAGGCACGAACTACACGGTGACCATAGAACTAGAGAAGCAAGATCCCGACCTCCGCTGGGGGATGACCGCCTTTGTGGATATCCTAGTCGAGCGGTAGAGGGAGAAGAAGATGGAAGAGAGAAGCGTGATCGTCGAGACCCGTGACCTGGTTAAGGTCTACGGCGATGGACCAGGGGTGCGAGCCCTCGATGGGGTCAATTTGAGCGTCCATCGAGGCGAACTGGTGACCGTCATGGGCCCCTCCGGCAGCGGCAAGTCGACCCTCCTGAACATGATAGGGGCCCTCGACCGCCCCACTAGCGGCCAGGTGATCGTCAAAGGAGAAGATCTCTCCTCCATTAGAGATCTAGACGCCTTCCGCGCCCAAGAGGTGGGCTTTGTCTTCCAACTCCATAATCTGATCCCCACCCTTACCGCCCTGGAGAACGTGGAGATACCGATGCATGGGCAAGTCAGGGAAAGGCAACGCCGGAAGCGGGCACGGGAACTCCTGGATCTGGTGGGTCTCATCGACAGAGCGGGCCATCTGCCCAGCCAACTTTCGGGGGGCGAACGGCAGAGGGTGGCTGTGGCCCGGGCCCTAGCCAATCAACCGGCTATCCTCCTGGCCGACGAACCCACCGGCTCCCTGGACACCACAGCCGGCCAGGAGATCATGGAACTCCTGCAAAAGGTAAATCGGGAACGGGGGATGACCATCATCGTGGTCACCCACGATCGTAAAGTGGCTCGCATGACCCAGCGTATCCTCACTCTAGAAGATGGCCGCATCGTGGACGATCACCCGGTGCAAACCCCCCTTATCGAGGATCTCAGGGAACTGGCCCATTCACACCTGGGGCAGTCGCTACTAGACCGGAGGGGAGAGAGCCTTAAAGAACTGGGGCTGGGGAGCGATGAGGGTTTGACGGAGCAAGGAGAATACCTGCGGGGACTCCTAGTGGGATTGACCTGAACTCCTTATATATCGTTGTTGGGGGCGAATTGTGCCTAACGTTTGCAGCATATACGAAGTTTTGGCCTAGCCAAAATTTGAGCGAACGATAGGCGGTGCTTCGGGCAAATAATAATCCACTATCATTCTCCCTCCTCTTTCACAAGACGTTTACCTATAAGGTTTAATTTAAATTTTCTGATGGTTTCTGGGAGTATTATTTCGCCTTTCGGACTCTTAAAATACAAAGCATCGAAGGGACATTGAACAATACAGGCCCCGCATTGGACGCACCGGTCAGACCTC